>JAUIHC010000086.1 GCA_030432455.1 Phycisphaerae bacterium
CCCGACCGCCCCTTCGACACCGGCAACCGCGAGCAGGACGACCCGACCTACGACGGCTCGAAGCCCCCCGCGGAGGCGTACGCCAAGGCCCGACTCATCGCCCTGCTGCAGATGACCTCGCCCGGCGCCCCGATGGTGTACTACGGCGACGAGGTCGGCCTCTGGGGCTCGGACGACCCCAACAACCGCAAGCCGATGCTGTGGAAGGACCTCGAACCCTACGACGAGCCCGGCATGGCGACGATGGACGACCATCTCGCGTACTACCGCGAGATCATCGCCCTGCGGAATGCCCATCCGGCGCTGCGAACCGGCTCGATCCGCACCATCCTCACCGACGACGACCAGGACATCATGGCGTTCATCCGCGAGGACGACGCCGAGGAGATCCTCGTGGTCCTCAACGCCGGCGATCGCGATGCGACCGTGACCCTTCCGGTCGACGCGACCGGCTGGACCGCGGCGTACGGCACCGGCGATGACACGTTGCCGAACGCGACGATCCCGGCCACCGACGGCCGCGTGTGGGTGCGGGTGAAGTGATCGCCGGCGGGAACTCATGAATTCACCACGGAGCACGGAGGGCCACGGAGATGTACGGAGAGAGGGCTGGAATCTTCGAGCACGATGCGGGTCTTCACGCACCGTGTTCAAGCATGCACCCATCCCAAGATCCGTGACCCTCCGTGCTCTCCGTGTCCTCCGTGGTTCAACCTGCAGCGGAGGAGCCCTCGCATGACCATCCACCCGCTGCTCACCGATCGTTCCGCCGGGGTGTTGCTGCATCCGACGTCGCTGCCGTCGCGGAACGGTGCCGTCGGGATCGGTGATCTCGGTCCGACCGCGCGAGGGTTCTGCGACTGGATGGCCGCCGCGGGACTTCGGCGGTGGCAGATGCTTCCGATCGGCCCGGTCGGGGCGGGCGATTCGCCGTACAGCGCCCTGTCGAGCTTCGCGATCGAGCCGATGCTCGTCTCGATCGCGGACCTCGTGACGGATGGCCTGCTTCCGTCCTCGGCGTGCCGGATGTCGCGGGCGGAACAGGCGGCCGACGATCGGGACCGCGCATCGTGGCGTCGGGTGCGAGCGTGGAAGACGCCGCGGCTGCACGCCGCGTTCGAGACATTCATGCGGACCCGCGGCCGTCGTGGTCCGAGCGGACGGGCGTACGGCTCGTTCCGCACGAGGACCGCGTCCTGGCTCGACCACTGGTGCGGCTTCGCGGTGGCCCGGGCCGGCAGCCGAGGCGGAACGACCACGATCGATCTCACTCCCGAGTTCCATGCGTTCGTGCAGTTCATTCTCGACCGGCAATGGTCGGCCCTGCGTGACCACGCCCTCGATCGCGGGATCCGACTGGTCGGCGACCTGCCGATCTTCTGCGGCGCCGACAGTGCCGACGTCGAAGGACGGCCCGACCTCTTCCGTCTTGATCGGTCGGGACGGCCGACGGTCCTCACCGGGTGTCCGCCCGACCCGTTCGCGATCGACGGCCAGCTCTGGGGCCATCCGCACTACCGATGGGCGACCCACCGACGCGAGAAGTACGGGTGGTGGCGATCGCGGGTCGCGACCACCCTCGATCGCTTCGACCTCGTGCGGATCGACCACTTCATCGGGTTCGTGCGGGCGTACGAGGTTCCGGGCGGCGAGACCACGGCCCGACACGGACGCTGGGGCCGGACACCGGGACGCGAACTGCTGGAATTCCTGAGCCGCGACCTCGGCACGCCGCCGTTCATCGCCGAGGACCTCGGCGACATGACCCCCGCGGTGCACCGGCTCCGCGACGACTTCTCCCTGCCGGGGATGCGCATCCTCCAATGGGCGTTCTTCAACGAGCACGGCGACTCCAACGATCTTCCCCACCGCCATCCGAGCCACGCGGTCGTGTATCCGGGCACCCACGACAACGACACGGTCGTCGGATGGCATCGGTCGCTTCCCGCGGCGGTCAAGGCTCGATTCCGCTCGTACGCCGGCGAGGACGCCGCCCGTGATCCGGCGGCCGCGATGACCCGGCTCGCCCTCACGAGTCCGGCCAACACCGCGATCGTGCAGATGCAGGATCTCCTGGGCCTCGGTCGCCGGGCCCGCATGAACGTGCCGGGCACACCCACGGGCAACTGGTGCTGGCGATTGCGACGCGCCGATCTCGACCGCCGGACCGCGGCGGGATGTCGGCACCTGACGACGGCGGCGGGCCGCTGATCCCCACGCCGGATCGGATGATGCCCTCCGGTACCATCCTCCACCGACTCCCGACCACCCTTCCTTCGGCGGCCCGCCAATGCCTCGCACTCGTTCCACCAGCCTCGACGCCGACACCGTCGTCTCCCGTCTGCTCGCCATCGCCGAAGATCTCGCATGGAGCTGGCACGAACCGGCCCAGCGACCGTTCGCGATGCTCGACCCCGTGGCCTGGGAAGCCACGAATCATGCGCCGATCGACACGGTGCTCATGACCTCGCAGGCCCGCATCGAGGCGGCGGCGTCCGATCCTCGGTTCATCCGCACGCTCGTCGAGGCCGAGCGCACGCTCGACGCCGCTCGTCGGGGCAGGCGGTGGTTCGCCAACACGCATCGCGGACGCGATCGACGACTCAAGGTCGCGTACTACTGCTCCGAGTTCGCGATCCACGAGTCGATGCAGCAGTACTCCGGCGGGCTCGGCGTGCTCGCGGGCGATCATGTCAAGAGCGCCGAGGATCTGGGCGTCCCACTGGTCGGGGTCGGCCTGCTCTACCGGCACGGCTACTACCGGCAGCAGTTCGAGGCCGATGGTCGCCAGCGGGTGCTCTATCCCGCGTACGACTTCGATCGCTATCCGATCGAGGAGACGGGACTTTCGGTGGCGTGTCCGGTCGGCCGCCGCGTCGTGGTCGCCCGGATCATGCGACTCACGCTCGGGAACACCTCGATCCTCCTGCTGGATGCGGATCTCCCGGAGAACCGTCCGGCCGATCGGGTGCTGACCGAAGGGCTCTACAAGGGCGAGCCGGATCTCCGCATGCGGCAGCAGGTGCTGCTCGGCGTCGGCGGCGCGATGGCGCTCGAGGCCATGGACGAGGGCGTCACGGTTCATCACCTGAACGAGGGTCATGCCGCATTCGCCGCGGTCGAGCGGGTCGCCCGACTCGTCGAGTCCGGTCACGAGCTCGACGCCGCGATCGCCCGAGTGCGGGCGAGCACCGTCTTCACCACGCACACCCCGGTGCCCGCGGGACACGACCGCTACGCCCCCCGGGCCGCGGCGGCCGCGATGACCACCGTCCTCAAGCGGGCGGGACTCACCCCGCGCACCTTCGCGGATCTCGGACGCGAGACCCCGGGCGACGCGAAGGAGACGCTCTGCATGACCGTCCTCGCCCTGCGGCTCGCGGCCCATGTCAACGGCGTCGCGACGCTGCACGGCGAGGTCAGCCGTGAGATGTGGCACGGCGTCCACCCCGAGGCCGCGACGGTGAGCGAGGTTCCCATCGGGTCGATCACCAACGGCGTCCACCCCGGGACCTGGATGGATCCCGCCGCCGCCGAGTTCTGGCGGAGGACGATCCGTCTCAAGACGAACATCGCCCGGCCCGACGAGAAGACATGGGCGAAGGCGACCGGCGTCGATCCCGAGGCGGCATGGGATCTGCGGAACCGGCTGCGCTCCCGCCTCGTGCGGTTCGTCCGCGAGCGGGCGGTCCGGCAGGCGGTGGAACGCGGGGCGACGCCCGACGAGGTCCTCGCCGCCGGAGAGGTGCTCCGCGAGGACGCCCTCACCATCGGCTTCGCGCGTCGCTTCGCGACCTACAAGCGTGCCCCGCTGGTCTTCCGCGACCGCACGCGACTCGCCGCGATCCTGAACGACCCCGAGCGACCCGTCCAACTCGTCTTTGCGGGCAAGGCGCACCCCCGCGACGAGGGCGGCCAGGCGTTCGCCCGCACGATCTTCGAGATGTCGCAGCGACCCGAGTTCCGGGGGAAGGTCGTCATCCTCGAGGAATACGACATGCGGATCGGCCGCGAACTCACCTCCGGCTGCGACGTCTGGCTGAACAACCCCATCCGCCCCCACGAGGCCAGCGGAACGAGCGGCATGAAGCCGCCGATGCATCTCGGCGTGAACTGTTCGATCCTCGACGGCTGGTGGCCCGAAGGCTTCGACGGGCGCAACGGATTCGCGATCGTCGGCGAGCCGAAGCGGGCGGGCGATGCGGCCCGCGACGCCGCCGATGCGACCGCGCTCTACGAGGTGCTGGAGAACGAGCTCGTCCCCGAGTTCTTCAGTCGCACCCGCACCGGACTCCCCCGCCGCTGGATGAAGCGAGCCCTCCGAAGCGCCGCCACGATCCCCACCGAGTTCAGCACACACCGCATGGTCGCGGAGTACGTCGCCAAGGCCTACCTGCCGGCTCATCGTGGTTGAGGTCGGGGTACCACGGCGGTCGGCATGAGTGACACGCTTGAACACGATCCGCCGGAGAGGCAGATCGTGTCTCGAGGCCTTCGCCTTCGTCGCGAGACACCGTATTCAGGCATGCAACACTCACCAGCCCTCTGCGGCCCTCTGGTTCCCCTCTGTGACTCTGTGGTGGAATCCCATGAGAACAACCGCACCCCGAAGGATGCGGTCGTCGTGACCAGACTCGATGTCCGTCAGGGGCAGGCGCCCCAGACCGAGAGCAGCAGGCCGACATCGGCGCCGTTGACCGCACCGTCGTCATTCAGGTCGGCCGCGCAGCCGGGGCAGTCGCCCCACTGGGCGAGCAGGGTTCCGAAGTCCGCGCCGTTGACGACGCCGTCGTCGTTGAAGTCGCCGAAGCAGCCGCCGCCGGGGCCGTCGGTCGGAACGGTGAAGAACTGATCACCGGCGATGTCGTTGAAGTTCACGAACCGAGGCTCTCCGAGGTTGACGCCACCGGCGAGGGGGCCGACGACCTGGTTGGAGAGGAAGTCGTGGCCGCCACCATTCACGAACGCGCAGATGCGGATGGCGTCGCCCGCGGTGTGGTTGAGCACGCCGAGCGGAATCGCGATCTCGACGCCGGTCGTGACGCCGGCGCCACCATCCGGCTCGAGCTGGTCGCCGCCGGTGACGCCCGCGATGTTCGAGTTGTCGATCGCGGCCTGAATGAAGTTGTCGGTGATGAGCGCCCCCGCCGCACCGGCCCCGCCGGGGCCCGCGAATCCGGCGAACCCGAAGTCGCCGCCGCCGGTCAGCAGTTCGGCGTAGTTGATGTAGGTGTCGTAGGCGGGGTTGCCCTTCTTGTCGGGGGCTCCGGGACCGCCGGTGAAGGTGATCCAGAAGTCGGGCTCGAAGCCGGCATCGAAGGTGAGTCCGGGCTGGACCTCCTGAGTCTCGGGATCGACGAACTCGCCCATCCGGTTCAGGGCGCCGAAGTCGATGTCGTTGTTGTTCCCGAGGATCGGGTTCTGGCCCTCGCCGGGAATGGCATCGATGAAGACATCGAGCTTGTTGTAGTTGCTCTCGAGGTTGCCCGCGAAGACGACGAACAGGGTGTCGTTGGCGATGTACGCGAACGCACCGTCGAGTTCCGACCCGTTCGCCCAGTCGATCACGCCGAGATTCGAGTCTCCGAACTGCGTCTGGGTGTCCTGCACGACGACCGCGTCACCGTAGGCGGCGTCGGCGACCCCGTCGATGACCGCCTCCTGAGCGTTCGCCATGCCGACGAGCACGAACGGAGCGGCGATGGCCGCGAGCGACTTGATGTTCATCTCGAGCTTCTCCTGAGAGGCCGCGGCGCGGCCGTCATGTGATCGGAATGTCTGGAAAATAGATCCCGGACGGTCGGATTCCAACGAATTTGCGGGCAGTCGGCCCTCCCGATGAGATTCTCGGTCCTCCCGCGGGCCGAGAACGATCGTTCAAGGGCACAGCCCCCACTGCGACAGCAGGAGACCGACGTCGCCGCCGGCGACCTGACCGTCGCCGTCGAGATCGGCCGGGCACCCGGAGCACGATCCCCACGAGGCGAGGAGGCCACCGAAGTCGGCACCGTCCACCCGACCATCACCATCCAGATCACCGGGGCAGGGGGTTCCGGTCGCCTGGAGGACCACCGCGAACTGATCACCCGCGACCGCGCCGAAGTCGACGACCCGGGGCTCGCCGAGGTTCTCCGAGCCACCGAGCGGGCCGATGACCTGATTCGACAGGTAGTCGTGGTTCGATCCGTTCACGAACGCCGCCACGAGGATGGGGTCGCCCTCGGTCCAGCCGAGCACCGACAGCGGGATCGCGAACTCGATGCCGGTCGTCACCCCGCTGCCGTCCGCCGTGGCGGTGCCGCCGCCGACACCGCCGAGGTTCGAGTTGTCGATCGAGGCGATGATGCCGTTCTCGGCGAAGATCGCCTCGCCCGCACCCGGTCCGCCGGGACCGGCGAAGCCCCAGTCGCCGTCGGCACCGCCGTCGGTGAGCAGTCGCGACCAGTTGATGAACGTGTCGAAGGTGACGCCGAACTCGCCGCCGCAGGTGAAGTCGATCCAGAAGTCGGGTGCGAATCCCGGGTCGAATCGGAGTCCGGGCTGGGATCCCCGCCCCGTGCCACCCATCCGGTTGAGGCCGCCGAACTTCACGTCGGGGTTGTCCGAACGAAGGCGGTTCTGCCCCGCGCCGGGGATCGAGTCGATGAAGACGTCGAGCTTGTTGAAGTTGCTCTCGAGGTTGCCGGTGAACAGCAGATGGAGCGTGCCGTCCTCGACCCGGGCGTGCAGCCCGTCGAGTTCCGATCCGTTGGCATGGTCCACGAGACCGAGATTCGAGTCACCGAACTGGGTCTGCGTGTCCTGCACCACGATCGCCTCGCCATAGAGGTCGTCGAGGGCCCCGTCCACGATGATCGGACCGTCCTGCGGTCCACCGCCGTTGCCGCCGTCGTCGGGCTGCCGCTGCGAGAAGATCAGCGCGGTGTACGGCGGGATGTCGAAGGCGGCGCTGTAGCCCATGCCGTCCCATCCGACCTCGTCGGCCTGCACCGCCGACGGGCCGCCCCCGGTGAACGCGGGGTCGTAGCCCGTCGCGTTCGAGTTGAACACGCAGTGCCAGGTGCCGCCGCGCGGGAAGCCGATGCGATACGAGCCACGGGTCTGGTTGGTCCAGTTGGTGACCACCACCACATCGTCGCCGACACCGCCCTGGTCGAAGCGATGCCACGCCCCCACCTTGCCGGTGTCGTCGAGGTGATGGAAGTTCGTGCTGTTGCCGCAGAGTCCGCGGGTCGCGCCGCCGAGGTTCCGACGGAGACGCACCAGGTCGCGGTACAGCTGGAAGATCCCGTTGAAGGTGTCCTTCCGGGCCCAGTCCATCGGTGCCGAGTCGGTCCAGGTGCCGTCCTCGAAGAACTCCTGGCCCTGGAAGATCATCGGGATGCCCGGCGAGGTGAAGACCACCGCCGCCGCGAGGGTCGATCGCTTCTTGGCCTCCCAGCTGTCGGCGTTGCCGGGCCAGACGACTTCAGGAAGGCGCGGCTGGTTCGCCGCCTCGTCGTGACTCTCGGTGAAGACCACCCGCTGGGTCGCCTGCCCGTTGAAGATATTCAGGACCGAGTCTCGAAGCTCGAACATGCTCCGATCCGCGTCGTTCACGATCGTCGCGAGGGATCGGACCGGGTGCAGGAAGCGGCCGTCCCACTGGCTCTCGAAGCCGGCGCCCCCGCTCGAGGTCGGAAGCGTCATCGCGTTCCAATCCCCGAAGTCCTCGGCGATCATGATCTTCCACGGCTGGGTCGCGTCCACCGCGTCGTTGATCCAACGAAGGACCCCCCAACCGTCCTCGAGCCACTCTCCCGTCTCCGGCACTTCGCGGATGTACTTGGTCGCGTCGAAGCGAAGCCCGTCGAGACGGAACTCGTCGAGCCACATCATCGCGTTGTCCTTGATGTAACTGCGGACCTCGTGACGCCCGTAGTCGGGACGGGGCCCCCACGGCGTCTCGGCCCGATTCGGATCGTTGTAGAAGAAGATGCCGCCCTGGCCGTTCTCGCTCCAGCCGTCGTACCGCCAGAGGTCGAGGTCCTGCGGCCCCCAGTGGTTGTAGAGCACGTCGAGCAGAACCGCGATGCCCCGCTGGTGACACGCGTCCACGAATCGCTTGAATGCGTCCGGGCCGCCGTAGGCGCTCTCGACGCTCCACGGATGCGCCAGGTTGTAGCCCCAGCTGATGTCGCCCGCGAACTCCATGACCGGCATGAGTTCGACGCAGTTCACGCCGAGCTCCTGAAGGTGGTCGAGGTTCTCGATGCACTCGTCGAAGTTCGCGGGCACCGCGTCGCCGGGCAGCGCCCCGTAGGTGCCGACGTGCATCTCGTAGATGACGACCTCGTTCCAGCTCGGGGTGCCGTAGCCCTCCGACTGGAACTGATACGCGGCCGAGTCGTAGACGAGCGGATCCCCGACCGAGTTGGTCAGACGCCTCGACCACGGATCCCGCTTCCACAGTTCCTGCCCGTCGTGGCGGATGACGAACTTGTAGCGGGCACCCTGGGAGACATACGGAATGTCCAGCGACCACCAGCCGTTTCCCTCGCTCCCGAGGAAGTGCGTGTTGGGATTGTTCGCGTTGAACGACCCGGCGACCGAGACGCTGTCGGCGTTCGGAGCCCAGGTGCGGAAGGTGGTGCCGTACCCGTCCGCATCCTCGAAGAGCGTGGCCCCCATCCCGGGGCGGGAGGACTGTGCGGCGGCGGCCCCCGCCATGAGGAACGCGGCTCCCCACGCAGTGACAAGAGCCGAAAACGATCGCGTCGCGATGGCCATGCTCGTCGGATCTCCGGGATTCGAAGGACTCCAGCGAGTCTAGCAGTCGGCCGCGAATGGTCGAAGAGACCGGCCGCGAATCGTGGACAAAGGACGGCGTCGTCGCCCGCCATCGCTCCGAGAATGTGATCCGGACCGAGCAGTCCGTGTTTCTTCGGTTCCGAGAACGACACCGCCGCCCGCGTCTTCGCGGGCGGCGGCGGATGTCGAGATCGTCGGACGGCGGCGACGCGAACGCCGCCATCGATCACCAGGCGGGGGCTCGTTCGGGCAGCGGGCGGACCCAGATGTTCGCGAAGTTGATCGGATCACCGTGGTCCTGCAGCTTGATGCGACCGGTGGTCTCGTGCTTCGAGTACTTCGCGTTGGCCCCGTGGGCGGTGAGACCCATGAACTCGCTGTGATTCTGCACCACGATGCCGTTGAAGACGACGGTCGCGGTCGCGGGCGACTTCAGGCTGCCGTCCTCGTTGAACCGCGGCGCGGTGAAGATGATGTCGTACGCGTTCCACTCGCCGTTCGGGCGACAGGGGTTCACCAGCGGCGGGTACTGGCCGTACATCGCGCCGGCCTGACCGTCGGGGTAGGTCTGGTTCGGATTCGAGCCGAGGATCTGGACCTCGTACCGGCCGTCGCAGAAGAAGACGCCGCTGTTGCAGCCCGCCTGCCCGTTGCACTCGCGATCGGCGGGGATCATCCACTCGATGTGCAGCTGGCAGTCCTGGAAGGAGTCCTTGGTGAAGTTGTCGCCGGTCCCGGGCGTGACGGACATCACGCCGTCGGTGAATGTCCACTTGCCGTTCTGCCAGGCGTCCAGGCCGCTGCCCTGCGAGAGCAGGACGACGGCGTCGCTCGGCGCCGTGCCGGGCTGCGTCGCGGTTCCGGCGGTGCCCGGCGCGACCATCTCGGGCTGCG
>JAUIHC010000574.1 GCA_030432455.1 Phycisphaerae bacterium
GCCCCGGCATCGCCCGCCGAGAATCGTGGCGGCGATCTTCGCGGTCTCCGCGGCAGCCTGATCCATGGCGTGATGGAATCGATCCGGTCGGGGAAACGGGAGCCCCGACGCCCGGCCGAACGCCTCCGTGGTCGCGGCCCGACCGGCCTTGGACAGCGGCAGATCCTCGTCTCCTCGGAGTCGATCCTGCTCGTCCCAGGCCGTCTCGCCGGCCCGCACGAGCCAGAGCAGCGTCGATCCGCCCCGCGTCACGCCGTCGCCCCGCCGCCGCGGATCGCCTCGATGACGCCGGGGCGATCGTCGGAACCGAAGATCGCCGAGGCGGACACCAGCGTGTCGCATCCGGCGTCGCGGACCATCCCGGCGTTCGCCGGCCCGATGCCGCCATCCATCTCGAGTCGCTGATCGGGCCGGAGGCGGGACGCGATCGCCCGGGTCTTGTCCAGCACCGACTCGATGAACGACTGCCCGCTGAAACCAGGATGCACGCTCATGACCAGCACGAGGTCGACCTGGTCGATCACCGACTCGATCGCCGACACCGGCGTGTCGGGGTTGATCGCGATCCCGGCGGACATGCCGAGGTCATGACAGCGACGCGTGAGCCCGATCGGATCCGCCTCGACCTCGATGTGCCAGGTGCAGTGATCGGCCCCCGCCGCGGCGAACGGCTCGAGATACGCGGCCGGATCGGTGATCATGAGATGCACATCGAGGAATGCATCCGGACACGCCCGTCGCACCGAGGCACAGACCGCCGGCCCCATCGACAGATTCGGGACGAAGTGGCCGTCCATGACGTCCACGTGCAGGGCGTCGGCTCCCTGCTCCAAGACCGAACGCGACTCCTCGCCGAGCCGCGCGAAGTCGGCGGAGAGGATCGACGCCGCGACCAGCGGACGGCGGACGGGTGCGGTGAACCGATTGCGGAGAGGCTGGATCGCGGTGGACATCCCGGACTCCTGAACGGCGACGGACGCGGCCCCCTCTCGACGGAGGAGGACCGCGTCCGTCACGATCGACTGCATCGACTCAGCGGGCCCGCTGGCGGCCGGAACCGCCGAGGTAGAGGTCGAGGTTCCGCTTGAAGATGTCCTTGCGGCCGGGCTCGACGAGCATCCACGCCATCTGCTGGTCCTTCGCGGCGCGGTCCTTGTCACCCGAGTGGTAGGCCACGAGCGCGCTGGTGGCCAGCGCGTCGGGGTCACGAGCCCCCTCCAGTGCCAGCAGTGCATCGGCGGCCGCCCGGGCGGTCTCGAGATCGTGCACGCACGCGTCGGGATCGGCGGCGGTGAGCTCCGCGATCGACTCGAGGCCGCCGGCGTCCGAGGCGTAGGTCTCCAGCATCTCGCCGGCCCACGCCTTCGCACCCTCGGCATCGCCCTGGTCGCAGGCGATGAGGCGGTACTTGCGGAGACTGGTCGAGAGGAACACGCGGGGATCGAGTTCGATGACCGCGTCGAGGTGCCGGTGGACGTCCGACCAGTTCTTCACCCGCGCGGCCCGGTTGGCGGCGTCGAGCATCGGGGCCGCCTGCTTCTCGAGCTTGGGGTTGTACCGCCCCTCCATCACCTTGCCGAGGATGTCCTCGAACTGGTCGTCCATCGGATGCCCGATGAAGGCGATGTGGTTGGTGTCGTCGACGATGAAGGCACAGGGGATGCCCTTCTGGCCGGCGGCGGTGAACCAGTCGTTCTTGACCCCGCCGTCGATCGCGACCGAGTAGGTCATCCGGTCGCCCTGCTGGCGAACGAAGTCCTTCACCTTGCCGACGGCGTTCTTCTCGTCGCTCACCCCGATCACCTTGAG
>JAUIHC010000575.1 GCA_030432455.1 Phycisphaerae bacterium
GAGGTCGCGGCCCGGGACGCGGCGATCGAGCGGCTCGGACGCGACCGCCGCCTCGCCCGGATCGAGGTGCTGGACAGGATCGAGGGGGCCCGAGGAGAAGACCCGCGGACCCTCCTGCGTTTCATCGAACTCGACGATGACGGCCGTGAACTCGCCCGGCGGGATCTGGAGATTCCCGGCGAGGTCATCCACATCGATGGCTGGACCGCCCGATTTCCGGCCCAGACGGTCGCCTCGGGCGACGACCCGCTCCGAGAGCGGACGCTGGTGCTGCTTCGCCGCGTCTACTCCGACGCGATGCCGCCGCGTGACGGCCTTCTCCTCGACACCCCCGGTGCCATCCCCGACGGCTACGCCGGAAGCGAGGGGGTCCGGTTCCAGCAGGCGATCTGGAACCGATTCTGGACCCTCGCGACCGACCCCGACGCGGCCCGGGAAGCGGGCCTCCGCGTGGCTCAGGGCGAATCGGTCTACAAGCCCATGCACCCCGGCGAGGCCTATGAACTCCGGATCGAGGCGGTCGGCGGCATGACCCTCGTGCCGCTCGACCGGCACGCCCGCGTGACCACGATCAACCCCGAATGAGCGGCGGTAATCTCTACCGGACGCCGCCGAGCTGGCGCGACCACCCCCGGAATCGTGTTGTGACCAGCCGCCCCATGACCGTCGATCTCCGCAGCGACACCGTCACCCGCCCGACCGCGGCGATGTGGGACGCGATGCGCGCCGCGCCGCTCGGCGACGACGTGCTCGGCGACGAACCGAGCGTGCAGGCGTTCGAGTCCGCGGTCGCGCACCGACTCGGGAAGGACGCCGGGCTCTTCACGCCGAGCGGCACGATGGCGAATCAACTCGCGATCCGCGGCGCGTGCGAACCGGGCGACGAGATCATCGCGCACCGCGAGAGCCACATCATCCACTACGAGACCGGCGCCCCCGCGGCCCTCTCGGGCTGCATGATCGCCCCGCTCGACGGACCCGGCGGCGTGTTCGAACCCGACGCCGTGCACCGCGCGATCCGGCACCGCGACATCCACGCTCCCCGCTCGAAGTTCCTCTCGATCGAGAACAGCCACAACCGAGGCGGCGGCGCGATCTGGACGGTCGGTGGCTTCGCCGCGGTCGCGGCCGCCGGTCGCGAACACGGCCTGCATGTCCATGTCGATGGCGCCCGCCTGTTCAACGCCGCCGTCGCGGGCGGCTACGACGCGAAGGTCTTCGCCTCGCACGCCGACACCTTGAGCGTGTGCTTCTCGAAGGGCCTCGGCGCCCCGGTCGGCAGCGTGCTGGTCGGCCCCCGCGAGTTCATCGAACGATGCCGACGCTTCCGCAAGATGTTCGGCGGCGGGATGCGGCAGTCGGGCCTGCTCGCGGCCGCGGGGCTCTACGCCTTGGAACACCACGTCGAACGCCTTGCCGAAGACCACGCCAACGCGACACGCCTGGCCTCGGGACTCGACCGCCTCGACGGCATCGAGGTCGAACCCGTCGCGGGCGGCGTGCGGACCAACATCGTGTTCTTCCGGGTGGCCGACCGACTCGGCGGCGCCCCCGCCTTCGCCGAGCGGCTTCGCGAGCATGGCATCGCGATGATCGCCCTCGACCCCGACCGCATCCGCGCGGTCACGCATCTCGATGTGACGAGCGAGCAGATCGACCGGGCGATCGCGGTCGTGTGTGATGTCGTTGACCACTGAGGGGGGTTACCACAGAGGGCACCGGTTCACCACAGAGGACACAGAGGGGACACGGAGGGCCACAGAGGTTTTTGGTTTGGCAGTTTGCGGTTCGCGTACTGAAACCGATCA
>JAUIHC010000576.1 GCA_030432455.1 Phycisphaerae bacterium
CTTCTCCGGTGGAATGGGCGGTCAAGGTTGAAAGGATTCGGGGTCGTGGCCTCACCCAGCCTGCAAGTCAGCCAGTCATTCCGTCAGCAGGTGGGGCTGGCTGAGGCACATCCAAGTCAGGTCACGGCGTCGGACGGTGCAGCCATGTTACCCCCCGCCGCGTTGCTCAATTCATCATCCGAGAGATCCATGTCCCCGGCACGCGAGGCCGGCAGGGTGATGTGGATGCAGTCGTCCCCATTCTCCACCACCGTCACATCGATGCCGTCAGGAACCTCAAGGCCGTACTCGGCGAGGCGCTCTTCTGATCGGCGAGGCAGCGGGCCTTCAGGGCCACGTCCTTCCAGAATGCCGCGAAGAGGCGGGCGAGGTCGTGCTTTGGTTCGGTCATGTTGCGGTCCGGGGCGCCGCGAGTCGAGGTATGCATCGGGGTATTCGTCGGGGCAGAACGCAGGTCGATCGCGAGGGTTCGGCCACTCCGGCGAATTCCGATGGAATGAGCGTGGGTTCGTCGGCGGACGCGACTACCGGACGGACATCGGCTGCATCGCTTCGTTCCGCTGAGCCGTGCCCCCGGGAGACGCGTGCCCGCCGCCGAAGCGGTGTGCAGCAGCTCGGCCGGGTCGTACGATGCCGTGATGTCTCACGTCGTCTCGATCAATCTCTCCCAGGGCGGCATTCCCAAATGGCCGGTCCCCGAGGTCGAAGTCGCGATCGCGGGGCTCGTCGGCGATGGTCACGATCACGAGAAGCATCGCACGCCGGTGCAGGCGATCTCGCTCCTCGACCTCGAACTGCTCGAGGCGGCGGCGGCGGATCATGGGCTCGATCTCGTGCCCGGCAGTCTCGGCGAGAACCTGACCGTCGAAGGTCTCGGCGTGCAACGGCTCGGTGAGGGCGATCGCCTGCGGATCGACGCCGTGGACGGGCGTGATGTGCTGCTTGAGATCACGAAGGTTCGACCGCCCTGCTACGTGCTCGACGCGCTCTCGCCCGACCTCAAGCGCACGATGTGGAACCGGATCGGCATGTACGCCCGGGTGCTCGTCGGCGGCTGGATCGCCGAAACCGCCGGCGTTCGGCTCGAGCTCGTGGGCGACCCCGCATCGCGTCCGCTGCGGCGGACGCCGAAGTCGCCGGGCATCGACGGCGGAGACCGGGCGGCCGAGGTCCTGCGGGCCGTGGGCCTGCCGATGATCGAGCGCGGAGGCTCCGCATGATCATGCCCGCCCCGCGACGGCCGTGGCCGCACACCGCGGCGATCCTCACCGGCGGACGGAGTTCGAGGATGGGTGTCCCCAAGGCGGGGCTCCTGCTTCCCGACGGGCGGAGCATGGTCGAGCGAACCCGCGACACGCTTCGCGAGATCTGTCACGACATCGTGTTCCTCGGCGATCCCCACGGCGTGCACGGGCATGACCGCATCGACGACCTGCGGCCGGATGCCGGTCCGCTCGCGGCGATCGAGGCGTTGCTGTCCAGCGATCGGGCCCCGCAGTACCTCGTGATCCCCTGCGATCTTCCCCTGCTGCCCTCGGCCCTCCTGCTGCGTCTGCTGGAGGGCGATGCGGCGGGCGTATCATGCTTCGAGTTCGAGTCCGCGCCCGGTCTGCTGCCGCTCCCATGCCGGATCGCCGCCGCCCGGCTTCCCGAGGTGACCGCCCAGTTGGATGCGGGGACTCGATCGGTGCGGCATCTGGTGGACGAACTCGGTCCGGACGCCACCCGGATCCGTCTGGCGGACCGCGAATCCGGCCTTCTGCTGAACGTGAATTCGCCCGATGACTTCGAGACCGCGTGTCGCCG
>JAUIHC010000577.1 GCA_030432455.1 Phycisphaerae bacterium
GGTGATCGCGATCCTGCCGTCCGTCGGGCGGCGCGGATCGGCGTCGAGCATGCGATGCGGGCCGCCCGCGACGGACGGATCGACGCGACGCTCGACGAGATCGTCCAGGCGACGCGGGAGCTGCCCGCCGCCGGCGGGGGCTGGGACGGCGTCATCGCGGTGCTGCGATCCGGCGATCGGCCGAGTGCGCTCGGGTCGATCGACACGCTCCAGATGCTCGCCGACGAGGACGACTCGCCCGCGGGTCGGCGGGCGTTCGCACGGGCGGCGGGACTGCTCGTCTCCCGGCACGGACCGCTTGAACCCGACGCCCGGGCCGCCTTGATCGAGGTGGTCGATCCGGTCTTTCCGACCGGTCGCTTCGACGCCGACCGCGGTCTGGTCGAGGTGATGGTCGCGCTGCAGGCCCCCGGCACCGCGACGCGGGCTCTCGATCTCGTCGCCGCCGCTGCCACGCCCGCCGAGGCGATGCACCATCTGCACGCGATCCGACTGCTCGACGCCGGTCTCTGGACCGACGCCGACCGCGCCCGCGCGATCGCCGCGATCGACGCCGCCGCGACCTGGTCGGGCGGCGCGAGTTTCCCGGGCTTCGTCGATGCGATCCGTCGGGATCTCGTCGAACGACTCGGTCCGGAGGCGGCGGCCGAGGTCGAGCGTCTCGCGGACGCGAGGCGGACCGCGGCCGCGGAGGGCGCGGCACGCCGGTTCGTGCGGGCGTGGACGGCCGAGGAGTTCGAGCCGCATCTCTCGCGGCTCGACGCCGGTCGCAACTTCGCCCGGGGCGAGGCGCTGTTCGAGGCGCTGCAGTGCGCGGCGTGTCATCAGGTGGGTGGTCGTGGCCTGGCCTACGGGCCGGACCTCACCGGGGTCGGCGGACGCTTCTCTCCGCGGGACCTGCTCATCGCGACGATCGACCCCGCTCGCGATCTCTCCGATCAGTACGCGGGCGTCCGCCTGGAGACCGCCGGGGGCGATGCGGTCCTCGGACTTCCGGTCGAACGCACCGCCGACACGGTGGTGGTGGCCCCGGATCCCCGGACCGGCACCCTGCGGATCGAGGTGCCGGTCGCCGAGATCGTGTCGGAGTCGACGGCGAGCCCGATGCCCGCCGGGCTGCTCGACACCGCGTCGATGGACGAGGTGCTCGACCTGCTCGCCTATCTCCGCAGCGGCGGCGACGCCCGGGACCCCTCGTTCCGCTCACCGCCCTGATTCCGTCGCCGCGACCCTCGGGGAAGACTTCATGTCCGTCGATCCCACCCCCTCTGATCCCACCATTCCTGGCGCCGAGGGCGTGCCGCACGAGCAGTTCCACGACGTCTATCGCGCGGGGAAGGCGGCGTGGTGCATCGGTCGTCCGCAGCCGATGGTGCTCGACCTTCTCCAGCGGGGATGGTTCGACGACGGGCCGATCCTCGACGCCGGCTGCGGCACCGGGGAGAACGCGGTGGCGATCGCCCTCGCCCGCCCCGACCACTCGATCGTCGCGATCGATGCGGTCCCCGAGGCACTCGACCTCGCGGCCCGGTCGGTCGCCGAGGCCGGGGTCGCAGACCGCGTGTCGCTCGCGACGGTCGATCTGCGGAGAGACCTTCCGGCCGGACCGTTCGCGTGGATCCTCGACGCGGGCGTGCTGCACGTCTTCTCCGACGACGATCGCCGCGGCTATCTCGGGCGGGTCGCGACGAGTCTGCGGCCGGGGGGGTCGTTCGTGACGATCGTCTTCCGCGACGACGAGACCCGCCCCCGCGGTCCGCGGCGACTCGGACGCGACGAGCTCGGCGCGGCACTGGTGGGCGCGG
>JAUIHC010000578.1 GCA_030432455.1 Phycisphaerae bacterium
CGTACGGCAGCGGCGGCACCGGATCCTGCGGACGGCGGCTCGCGAGGACCGCGGCATCCGCGGCCCGGGTGAACGCGATGTCGAGCGCAAGCGGCCCCTGCGCAAACCGACCTCGCCACGAATCACCGTCAGGAACAACGAGCAGGTTCGCTTCGACCGGTACCGGCAGTCGCCAACGTCGCACGCCTGCCTCCGCGGCGAGCGGGTCGTCGCGGAACGCGTCGTCGAGCGCCGCCGGAATCAGGGCGAGTCCCTGGATGCCCTGAGCGGGAATGTCCACGAGGCCGTGCTCGACGCCGTCGATCTCCGCGAAGACGACGGTGATCGGCAGTCGTCCGCCGCCCGGGATGACGAGTTCGCCGTCGTGGCGACTCGCGTTCGGTGCGGTTCGAAGTTCAGGGACCGCGACGAGGTCGAAGGTCACGGGTGCGATCGAGGTGACCTGCGGCGGGCCGTTGGGAAAGGACAGCGTGCCCTGAGGCGGCTCGCCGGATCGGAGCCGCAGTTCCGCCACGAGTCCCGCGGCCGGATGCGAGATGACGAGTTCGTCGCCCGAGACCTCGACCTGTCGGGCCTCGACCTCGAAGACACCGAGCCGCGGAATGCTGAGGACGACTTCCGGCGACTCGGCGGTGCCGGCGACGCGGGCCTGCACGTAGACCGGTGAGCCGGGGACCATCGCCTCACCCCGCCACTCGCCCCGGAGGTCGTCCGGAAGTTCCTCGAGAAGGCCAGGTGTCGCCGCCGCGGCCGATCCCCGCCCGGACGCCATCGCGTCCTGAGGAACCGCGCCCGCAACCACCAGCACGATCGCCGTGATGAGGCTCCAACCTCGCATGTTCAGTCTCCGGTCCGATCGGAGGCTCAGGACCCCCAGGTCGTCGGCATCGAACTCCGGGATCGCGTCGATCAGTGCGGAGCGTACTCGATCATCCGATCGATTCGGTTGCCCTCGCCGATGATCGCGACCTTGGGATGGTGCTGCGCCATCTCCTCGGCGGTCATGTGACAGAACGACATGATCAGCACGGTGTTGCCCGGCGCGGTGAGCCGCGCCGCCGCCCCGTTGATGCCGATGATGCCACTGCCGGGCTCACCCTTGAAGATGTACGTCTCGAAGCGACTGCCGCTGTCGACATCGCAGACGAGGACCTTCTCGTTCACCCGCAGGCCGGTGGCGTCCAGCAGATCGGTGTCGATCGTGATCGACCCGACGTAGTCCGGGTCGCACTGGGTCACACTGGCACCATGGATCTTGGCGAAGAGCACTTCGCGGAGCATCTCGAACTCCTGGATCGACTCGATTGAGCGAGGCAGGGTACCGGAGACGGGGTCAGTCGGCGTCGGATCCGTCGCCGATGCCGCCATCCGCACCGTCATCGGCCCCCTCGTCGGGACCGATGTCCTCCGGCCGTCGCCACTCGACCCTCGCCCCGCCGCGCCAGAGTGCCTCGATGTCGTAGTACATCCGCTGGCTGGGCTCGAAGAGATGCACCACGACATCCACGAAGTCGGCGACGACCCAGGTCGTCCCGGTGTCGCGGTTGGTGCGGAACGGCGGTTCGCCCCGCTCCTTGCCGAGGTCCTCCAGCGACTGGGCGACCGACTTCATCTGCCGGTCGCTCGTGCCGCTCGCGACCACGAGATAGTCGGAGATCTGGCTCAGCCCTCGCACATCGAGCACGCGGACGTCGGAGCACTTCATGTCGGAACAGGTCCGGGCGCACTCGATGGCGAACGCCCGGACCTGCTCGGGATCCTTCTGAATCCGCTGACGGGTCGTCATGCGGTCAGAGTCCGAAG
>JAUIHC010000087.1 GCA_030432455.1 Phycisphaerae bacterium
CCCGGTGCGGATTGTGCCGTTGAGCACAATCCGTCCGAAAAATGTGTGGACGACATGAAGAAGTGCCGATCCTCCTGTTCGGAACGGCGTACAAACCTTCGA
This sequence comes from Phycisphaerae bacterium, assembly GCA_030432455.1. GTDB lineage: Bacteria > Planctomycetota > Phycisphaerae > Phycisphaerales > SM1A02. The sequence continues at coordinate 103 of JAUIHC010000087.1, forward strand.
TGTTCGTTCCGACAGAGTGCGAGAGGCCGCCGAGGCGGCTGATCGACGAGTCCAGCAGTCATCTCTTTCTCCTCCTGCCATCTCGGCGCCGCAAGGCGTCGAGATGGTTTTTTGGCCGGACGGTTTTTGGCCAGATGGTTTTTGGCCAGATGCTTTTTTGCCCGGTTGGTGTTCCGGCGAGGGCGAGATGGTCCTCTGGCGAGCGGGATGGTTTCTCGGTGATCGTGGGGCCCCGTGGGTTCGGGCGGGGACCGAGTCGGCGATCGCCCCGTCGGGCCGATGCGAGGAACCACCCTGTGATGCGAGTCAGACATGCTCGCAGAAGACGTCGCCGTCCTTCGGTCGCGGGAGCGTCCTGTCCCGATCCGACTTGAACGGGCGGCGTTCCGGGACGACCTCGCCCTCGTCGCGGGCCTCCTCGCGATCGAAGTCCTCGGCGTACCACGCCAGAAACGTCTCGCGATCGCTGCCCCCCGCGACATCGATCCACTCCCGACTCCCGCATCCCGCGGGGACGTCGCGGATCGTCTCGCGGAGGATGCGGTCCCGCAGCAACACATAGAGCCCGCGGTCGTCGAGATGATCGGTGCGAAGCAGGTAGACGTCGATCACCGCAAGACCGCGGATCACCTCGTCCAGAGCCCGGGTCAGTTCTCGATCGTCGAGCACCAGGGGGTCGGGCATCTCGACGCCGATCTCCCGAAGCTGGGCGAGATTCGTGGTGAGCGGCGCGCACTCCAGATCGTGCACCAGCGCCCAGTACCCGCGGTCGTCCGGACCGCCTTCACGCACACCCTCGCGGTGCATGGCGATGATCGCCCCCGCCCGTCGTCGTCGCTTCTCACGCATCAGTCGTCTGATCGCACGTCGTTCCAGCATGTCGTCGCTCCGAGGCCCCTCGTCACATCGACGCCGGGCCCGAAGATACGACCCGGAGAGGCGGTCTCCGGATTCGACGACTTTTTTCCAGGCCCTCAGCGAACGACCGAGGCCGACGGCGGATCGATCGGCTCGCCGGTCGAGGCGTCGAGTGACCGCGACGCACCGGTCCGCTCGTACCACGCGTCGAGGTCGGCGAGCAGCGATCGCACCATGTCGGGATGCGATGCCGCGACGTCCCGCGTCTCGCCGAGATCGGTGGCGAGGTCGTAGAGCTCGACCCGCGGGCCGTCGTGGAACCAGAGCAGCTTCCAGTCGCCGCGACGGATCGAGGTGAACGGTTCGATCCCGGGGCCCTTGGCCCCCCACTGGTGCGGCATGGTCCAGACCAGCGGACGATCGGGGGCGGGGGTGTCGTGTCGGTCAGCGTCGCCCAGCAGCGGCACGATCGAGGTCCCGTCGAGGATCGCCGCGTGTTCGGCGGGCACCGGGACGCCGGCCAGCTCGGTGAGCGTCGGGAGGAGGTCGATCGCCGTCACCGGCACCGAGACCCGTCGGCCGTCGTCGGTCTGGCCCGGCCGCGCCACCACGAAGGGCACCCGCACCCCGCCTTCGTACGCCGATCCCTTGCCGCTCCGCAGCGGGGCGTTGTGGATGTTCGCCGGGCCTCCGCGGGCATGGGCGGAGAGGCCGCCGTTGTCGCCGAGGAAGACCACGATCGTGTCGTCGGCGATGCCGAGCTCGTCGAGGGTGTCGAGGATGCGACCGAGTCCCTCATCCATCGACTCGATCATCGTCGCGTACGCCGCCTCGGTCGGATGCAGACCCTCGTATCGATGCAGGTGGCGGTGGTTCGCCATGATCGGGGCGTGCACCGCGTACGGGGCGAAGTGCAGGAAGACGGGACTTCCGGACTCGACGCCGTCCCGCAGCGCCGCGGCCGCCTTCTCGGCGAGCACTTCGGTGAGGTACGCGTCGCGGCCGTGATGGTCCTCGAGACCGGGCACGTCCCAGACGCTCGGGCCGGTCCGGCCCTGTCGCTTCTGGGCCCCGAAGTCGTGGATCCCCTGAAAGCTGCCCGGGCCGCCCGCGGCGTGCCCCGCGATGTTCACGTCGAACCCGAGATTGGTCGGGTCGGCGCCGCTCGTCCCGATCGCCCCGAAGTGCGCCTTGCCGACGTGGATGGTGTGGTAGCCGGCGTCCTGCAGGAGGCCGGGAAGCGTGACGTCCTCGGCGCCGATCCCCGTGAGCCGCCAGGCCGGGGCCTTGAGTCGGGGGTGCGGGGTGGAGTTGTCGCGGTCGGCGTGGAGCGTCCAGTAGGTGATCCCGGTGCGACCGGGGTGCAGGCCGGTCATGAACGCGGTGCGGGTCGGGGTGCAGACCGGGCTCGCGGCGTAGCCGTCGGTGAAGACCGTGCCGCGGGCCGCGAGTCGTTCGAGGTTCGGCGTGTGGTATCGACTGTTGAACGGCGTGATCTCGGGCCCGAACGGGAGCGAGCAGTCCTGCCAGCCGAGATCGTCGATCATCGCGACCACGATGTGCGGCCGATCCGCGGCCGCGGCCGCCGGGGAGGCGGGCGGAGCGACCTCGAGAAGGGTGACGACGGTCAGGAGGAGGAGGAGCGTTCGCATGCGGCGAGGGTACCGCGTCGCCGAGGGCGTCCGGGTAGATTTCCCGGCATGCCGTGTCGCCCCGTCATGACCGGAATCCGCCGAGCATCACCCTCGCTCGTGCCTCTTCTCGCCGCCGTCGCCACGGTCGCGGCCGGCGGCTGTGCCGTGTCGAGCGGGACCTCGGGATCGCTGGTCGGCGCGGAGGTCGCCGCGTCCACGCCATCGGCGGTCGGGGTTCGCACCCGCGAGGTCTCGTACCAGGATGGCGAGACGACCTGCGTGGGCCTGCTGGCGTGGCCGACCAACGCCGAGGGGCCGGTGCCGGGCGTCGTCCTCGTCCATCAGTGGCGGGGTCGCGGCTCGCACGAGAAGCGGCGGGCCGAGATGCTCGCCGAGCTCGGCTACGCGTGTCTGGCGATCGACATGTACGGCGACGGGGTCTTCGAGGACGAGCCCGCCCGGGCGGCGCGGCGATCCGGCGCCATGATCGCCGATCGCGACGCGATGACCCGCCGGTTCGTGGCGGGCTGGAACGCGCTCAAGGCGCAGCCCGAGGTCGATGCCGCGAAGACCGCGGCCATCGGCTACTGCTTCGGCGGGACGGTGGTGCTCGAAGCCGCGCGGCGGGGTGTGCCGCTCGACGCGGTCACCAGCTTCCACGGGACGCTCATGTTTCCCGGAACGCCCGCCGAGGGTTCCGTGGTCGCCGACGTCCTCGTCTGCAACGGCTACCTTGATCCGATCGTGCCACGAGAGATGGCCCGAACCTTCATGCAGCAGATGTCCGACGCGGGAGCACGCTGGACCTTCATCGACTACGGCGGGGCGGTGCACGCCTTCACCGATCCGAATGTCGGTCCGTACCGCCACGGGGCACGTGCCGCCTACGACCCGCGGGCCGACGCCCGGAGCTGGGCCGCGATGACCGCCCAGTTCCACGATCGACTCGGGGTGCCCGCCGCCGGCGCCCGCCACCACGCTTCCAGCGAGGAGAACCAGTGACCCAGCCCGCCGATCCGTTCGCCGAGTCGCACGCCGACCTCGATCCCCGGCGCTGTGCCGAGCAGGTCTATGTGCCCCGCCGGGGCGAGGCGCAGTTGACGATCCGCGCCGTCGTCACCGGCTGCGTGCTCGGCGGCGTGGTCGCGAGCATGAACATCTACTTCGGCCTCAAGACGGGCTGGTCGATCGGCGGATCGCTCATCGCCGCGATCCTCGGGTTCAGCCTCTGGAAGGCGCTCTCGGGCGTCGGGGCGAGGCAGCTCACCGTGCTCGAGACGAACATCGCCCAGACCTCGGGCAGTGCCGCGGGTTCGATGACCAGCGCCGCCGGCATGCTCAGCGCGATTCCCGCCCTCGGACTCATGGGGGCGGAGTTCACCTACTGGCAACTCGCGGGCTGGGCGCTCGCGGTCGGCTTCCTCGGCGTCTTCTACGCGATCCCGCTCCGCAACCAGATGGTCGTCATCGAGAAGCTCCGCTTCCCGACCGGCACCGCGACCGCCGAGACGATCGTGTCGATGAACTCCGCGGGCGGTGAGGGCGACGCGCTCAAGCAGGCGAAGGCGCTGCTCGGGTGGGCGATCATCGCCGCGATCTTCACGCAGGTGAAGTTCTTCTACCCGATCATCGAACACCCGATGTTCGGCGATCTGCTGGCCGGAAGCGAGACCGCCGCCGCGATCAAGGCCGCGGAAGGTCCGGTCGAGGCCGCGGGCTGGGTCGTGCTCTGGGTGACCGCGGGCATGTGGGGCTTCTCCCTGCTGATCTCGCCGCTCATGTTCGGGGCCGGCATCCTCATCGGTCCGCGGGTCGGCACCTCGCTGCTGCTCGGGGCGATCCTCGGCTGGGGCGTGATCGGTCCGTGGGTGCAGGGCAACGAATGGGCGCCCGGCGGAATCATGAAGTACGAGGACGGTCCACGCGGCTGGCTGCTCTGGCCGGGCGTCGCGATCATGATCGCCGACGCGTTCGCGAACCTCGCACTCTCGTGGCGGACCGTGCTCAACACCTTCAAGCCCGGCGGTGCCACGCTCGCCGACGGCGACGAGCTCGAGCCCGAGCACATGCGGATCCCCAACTCGTGGTGGATCATCGGTCTCGGGGTGGCGAGCGTCATCACCATGACGGTCGCCCACTCGGTGTTCGGCATCCCCTGGTGGATGACCCTCATCGCGGTCGCGATGAGCTCCGTGCTCGCGATGATCGCCACCCGATCGACGGGTGAGACCGACATCAACCCGATCGGCGGCATGGGCAAGGTGACGCAGCTCGTCTTCGGCGCCGTCGCGCCGGGCAAGGCCGACACCAACATCCTCGCCGCGGGCATCACCAGCGCCGGTGCAAGCCAGTCGGGCGACATGATGCAGGACCTCAAGACCGGGCGACTGCTCGGCGCGAGTCCGCGGAATCAGGTGATCGCCCAGCTCGTCGGGATCATGGTCGGGATCCCGATCTGCGCCGGGGTCTACCGGATCTTCGACAGCGCGTACGAGATCGGCGTGGACGAGAGCTTCCCGGCGCCGGCGGCGCAGGCGTGGAAGGCGATGGCGGAACTGCTGAGCGGCGGCTTCGACCAGTTGCCGCCCCACGCGGTCCCCGCGATCATCGCGGGTGCCCTCTTCGGCTCGCTCCTGCCGGTGATCCGCAGGTTCGTGAAGCCCGCGGCGCCGTACGTGCCCAGTTCGCTTGCGATGGGCATCGCCTTCATCGTGCCCGCGTACTACTCGATCGCGATGTTCCTCGGTTCGATGATCCTCGTCGCGTGGAAGCGGTTGTCGCCCGCGTCGGCGGCGGCGCTCGCCATCGCGGTCGCCAGCGGTCTCATCGCGGGCGAGGGACTCACCGGCGTCGTCGCCGCGATCGAGTCGATCACCGGCGTGCCCGAGGGCGAGGGTCTGCTGCCGGTCTGGCAATGGATCACCAACGGCTTCGAGTCGCCGATCGTCGAGCCGGGTTGATCATCGAAGTCTTCGCGGCGCCCGCCGGAGCGCGGGGTCGCACCATCACCACTGGGGATCACCACGCATGTTCGCAGTCTCGCGTCTTCAGGACACCGCCGCCACCGATGCCGCCCAGCCCGCCGCCGAGGAGACCGTCGCGGTTCCCGAGGTGCTCAACGGGCCGAAGGAGTTCACCGCCGACGGGCTCTCGAGCTGGGCGAGCGACGCGTCGAGTCAGCTCGTGGACCTCGCGGTCGCCTACGCCCCGAAGCTGGCCCTCGCGATCGTGGTGCTGGTGGTCGGCTGGATCGTGGTCGGCATCATTCAACGGGGTCTCCGGCGGGTGCTCGGGCTCAAGCAGTTCGACCCGACGGTCGGCAACTTCCTCGGCAGCGTGCTGGGGATGGCGCTCAAGGTCATGCTGCTGCTCTCGGTCGCGGGCATGGTCGGCATCGAGGTCACGAGCTTCATCGCGATCCTCTCCGCCGCCACCCTGGCCATCGGCATGGCGCTCCGCGGCACGCTCTCGAACTTCGCGGGCGGCGTGAGCGTCATGCTCTTCCGCCCGTACAAGGTCGGCGACTTCGTCGAAGGGGCGGGGCAGGCCGGCGTGGTGAAGGAGATCCAGATCTTCAACACCGTGCTCACCACCGGCGACAACCGGACCGTCATCATCCCCAACAACTCGATCGCCACCGGCGTGCTGGTCAACTACTCGACCCAGCCGACGCGACGCATCGAGATCAATGTCGGCATCGGCTACGAGGACGACATCGATCGGGCGAAGGAGATCGTCAAGGGGCTCGTGGAGGCCGATGAACGCATCCACGCCGATCCGGCCCCGATGACCGTGGTCGGCGCGCTGGGCGACAGCGCGGTCGAGATCAAGACCCGCGTCTGGGTGGACGGCGGCGACTTCTGGCCGGTCACCTTCGATCTCAACGAGAGGATCAAGAAGGCCTTCGACGCCGGCGGCATCAACATCCCGTACCCGCAGCAGGTCGTACATCATGTGCACGAGAACGCTTCGTAGGGTTTGGTGAACCGGCGTCCAGTCCGTGTTCACCGGACCGCAGCGCGCAACCCGTCGAGGAGAGATTGGAGGCGTGACACGATGTCGGGGTGCGCGGCGGCGAGGTTGGTCGTCTCCCGCGGGTCGGCGTCGAGGTCGTACAACTGCACCGCGGGCTCGCCGTCGGCGGGGTCGCGTCGCTTCGGGTCGGTGAAGCCGCCGGTGCCGAGACCTTCGACGAGCTTCCATCGCCCGACGCGGATCGCGAACATGCCGTCGAGGCTGTGATGCACGATGCCGGGGCGGGTGTCGAGGGCAGAGGCGTCGCCGTCTCGGAGGAGCGGCACCAGGTCGATCGAGTCCTCGCCCCCGACGCGGGAGGCGGCGGGCGACACGCGGCCCGCCGCGAGGCTCGTCGCGTAGAGATCGGTCAGGCAGACCGGCTCGTCGATCGTCGAATCGGCGGCGACGACGCCCGGCCACCGGACGAGCAGCGGCACGCGATGACCACCCTCGTGGATGTCCGCCTTCTGGCCGCGGCGACCGAGGTTGGCGTCGTGTCCGTATCGCTCGATGTCGGCCCGCGGCCAGTGCGATCCGTTGTCGCTGGTGAAGACGAACAGCGTGTCGTCGGCCAGACCCGCGGCGTCGAGGGCGGCGAGCAGCCGCCCGATCTCGGCGTCCACCTGATTCACGAAGTCGCCGTAGTACCCGGCGCCGCTCGTGCCGCGCCACGCATCCTGCGGCAGCCACGGGGTGTGCGGGGCGCTCAGGCAGAGCTCGAGAAACAGCGGCTGGTCGGGCCGGTCCACCGCATGACGCTCGACGATCGCGATCGACTCGTCGATCGAGCGGGGGAGGACGTCCTCGTGCACGAAGCCCTCCGCGATCGGACCGGCTCGCCAGAAGCCACCGCCGTCCTGCCGTCGATGCCGCGAGCCGCCGATCGTGCCGGTCGGGGAGGGATCGCCGACGCCGTTTCGGAACCAGCAGTACGGCGGAATGTCGAGCGAACTCGGAATGCCGACGCTCTCGTCGAAGCCGACGGTGTGCGGTCCGGCGTCGAGGGGCTTCGACCAGTCGGTGGATCCGGTCGAGCCGAGGCCCAGATGCCACTTGCCGACGAACGCGGTGTGGTAGCCCGCGTCGCGGAGTTCGCTGGCGATCGTCGGGCGATCGGGTTCGATGAGGAGCGGGTCGTCGATCCAGAGGACGCCCTGGGTCAGTCGGGTCCGCCAGCAGTAGCGGCCGGTGAGGATGCCGTAGCGGGTGGGGGAGCAGACGCTGCTGGGGCTGTGGGCATCGGAGAACGAGGCTCCGGCGGCGCGGACCGCATCGAGATGCGGCGTGGCGGTCCGAGCGTGCGGATTCAGACACGAGAGATCGCCGGCACCGAGGTCGTCGGCGAGCACGACGACGATGTGAGGTGGTCCGGGCGCCGACCGGCAGCCGCCGAGGAGCGAGGCAGCCAGGGCGAGGATCACAAGCGGGACAGGCGACATGTTCTGAATCGGCATGGCGACAGACCATAAATGGGGACAGGCCATAAATGGGGACAGGCGACATTTTCGGGGCGAGCCGAGCCCCGGGAGGCTCAAACATGGTCGCCGGTCCGAGTCATCGCCTCTCCGTGGCGACTTCTGGGCATGGGCGACACGTTCCGCCATAAATCGGGACAGGCGACATTTTCGGGGGAGTCCTGGAAGACTCGATCATGGCCGCCTGTCCCGATGTTCTCCACACGGGTCGATGTTCTCCGGGACCGAGGTTCTGAATAGCGTGTCGGCTCCCGGTCTTCCCAGGCCGACCCCACCAGACCCCGTCCCGGATCGCACCATGTCCCTCGACCACTACGTCACCCTCGGCCGCTCGGGCCTGCGGGTCTCGCCGTTCTGCCTCGGCTGCATGACCTTCGGTGACGAGTGGGCCGCGGTCGGCACCCACGAGGCGGAGAGTCTCGAGGTGCTCTCGGCGTACCTCGACGCAGGCGGCAACTTCCTCGACACCGCGAACATCTACACCCGCGGCCACAGCGAGGTCATCATCGGCGACCACTTCACCGGATCGCCGTCGGTCTCCCGCGACCGGGTCGTCATCGCCACGAAGTTCGCCGGCAACATGCACCCCGGAGATCCGAACGGGGGTGGAGCCGGTCGCAAGGCGATCATCCATCAGCTCGAGGACTCGCTGCGACGCCTGAAGACCGACTACATCGACCTCTACTGGTGCCACTTCCTCGATCGCCACACGCCCGTCGACGAGACGATGCGGGCCCTCGACCAGCTCGTCCGCGACGGCAAGGTGCGCTACATCGGGGTGAGCGACATGCCTGCGTGGATCGTGGTGCAGGCGCAGTACGAAGCGATCTTCCGTGGTTGGGAGCCCCTGGTGGCGTTGCAGATCGAATACAGCCTCGCCCAGCGCACGGTCGAGGCGGACCTCATGCCGATGGCCCGGGCTCTCGGGCTCGGGGTCACGCCCTGGAGCCCGCTGCGGGCGGGCATCCTCAGCGGCAAGTACCGCCGCGACGCGCGGCCGGAGGTCGGCACCACCCGCGTCACCGAGGACAGTCCGCATCTCACCGAACGCAACTACGCGATCGTGGACGAACTCGTCGCGATCGCCGAGGAGCTCGGCGCGACCCCGGCGCAGGTCGCGCTTCGCTGGGTGCAGGATCGCGAGGGCGTGGCGAGCACGATCATCGGGGCTCGTCGCAAGGACCAGTTGCTCGACAACCTCGGCGCGTTGTCCATCACCCTGACCCCCGAACAGGCCGCCCGGCTCGACGCCGTGAGCGAGGTCGAGCACGCCTTCCCGCATCCGTTCCTCAAGAACACCCCGAACACCACGCAGGGCGGGACCCGGGTCAACGGGGTCGAGTCGTCGCAGGCCCCGTTCCTGCCGCAGACCGACGCCGAACGGTGGTGAGCGACCGATGACGCCGATGAGTCGAGATTCCCTGATCGCCGCGTTCCGGGGCCATGTGGTTGCGGACGACCGCGTCCGGGTCGCCTGGTTGGGGGGATCCGACGCCACCGGCCGGACCGATGCCCTCAGTGATCTCGATCCGGTGCTGGCGGCC
>JAUIHC010000579.1 GCA_030432455.1 Phycisphaerae bacterium
GTCCCGGACGGCCCTCACCCGCCGCCGGCGTCGGCGGCCACCACGCCGTCCACGACCTCGTACTGTCGCCAGTCGGGCAGCACCTCGGCGAGGTGGGGGAGGAGGGCGGTGAGGAGATCGGCGGCCTGGCTCTGGAACTTCTCGATCACCGCGTCGTCGTCTCCGAAGGCCCGGTCCACCATGTTGAACTGGATCTTGCAGTAGTACGCGTACGGGGAGGTCAGGTCGAAGGCGACATTCTCGACCGCGAGGGCGCTGTCGGTCGTCCGGCCGTTGGCGACGAAGAAGTACCCGCCGACATTGCGGACGCCGGGGTCCTCGGGGCTGGTGAACATCGTGGTGCGGATCGCGTATCCGCCGACCGGCAGGGGCAGGGTGGTGGTGCCGAGGACGGGATGCTCGACCTCGACGAGTCGATACGGCTCGCCCGCAGCCTGATGGATCCGATCGCTTCCGGTGCCGAGGACGGGGATGTCGAGCGGAATCGTCGTCGGCTGCCGCACGCTGCTGCCGCCGTGGACCGCCCAGCACCGCTCGGGGACGTGCGGGGCCGTCCCCGCGAGGTCGGTGTAGTACGCCAGATGCAGGGTGAGCAGGCCCTGGCTCGGGTCGCCGTCGATCGCGTAGTTCCGCTGGAGATAGCGGTCGGTGCCCAGCACCTCGACGACCGTGTCGCGGAAGACCTCGTCCTCGCCGATCTGCTTCCAGCGTCCGAGCGTCTTCGGGAGCGAGGCGAGCGGCTTCTGCGGCGGCAGCGGGTTCTTCACGATGTGCAGGCCGAGCGCATCGATCGCGGCGTTCACCGTGACGCCGCCGACGAGCAGCGTCAGGGCGACCGCGATCGTCGCGGGCACGACGCTGCGGGGGAACCGGGGCGGGGCCACCTCGCGGTCCTCGGCGCTGCCGGCACCGCGGCGGAGGCGATGCCCCTCCTCGTCCTCGTCGAGCGGCTGCAGGAACCACATCACCAGCATGAAGAGTCCGAAGGTCGGGATCATCCAGACGAGTCCGACGAACGAGTGGAAGTCGCCGAACATGAACTCGTCGCCCTGCAGTCCGAGGATGCCGAGCGTGCAGATGCGAAGCACGTTGATGAAGATCGCGATCGGCACCCCGAGACCGATGAGCACGAGCCGCAGCCACCAGCGATCGAGACCGACGTACGCGATCACGGTGCCCAGGGCGAGGAACGCCATGAGCATCCGCATCCCGCTGCACGCCTCCGCGACGTCGAGGGGGTAGACGCCGCCGCCCGGCAGCATGATCTCGATCGAGTTTCCGGTCCGGGGCATGAGGTCGTACCCGAGCAGATCGAGCGCGTGCCACGATCCCCAGGTCGCGATGTCCTGCATGGGATAGGTGATGTTCAGCAGGACCTTGTCGGTGATCCGCTGGCCGAAGACGAGCACGTAGAGCAGCGGGAACCACAGCCAGACGAGGGATCGCCAGCCGAGCAGTGCGATGCACGCCCCCGAAAGCGCGAGGAACACCCCGATCGAGCGGACGTTGTGACTGTTGATGAAGGTCGACTCGGGACCGAGCCAGGTGAAGGCGTACCAGGCGATGCCGAGCAGCACGAGACCGACGCCGCTCCAGGCGGTGCGGAACGGTCGGGCGAAGAGGTCGGCCTTGTGGAGAAGGACCACGTACACCGCGATCAGCGGAATGAAGAGCGTGTGGCCCCAGTCCGCCGCTTCCTTGGTCGCGTAGTGGACCTGCAGATCGAAGAAGTCGCGGAAGGCGAACCAGAAGGTGCCGAGGATCGCGGCGGCGGCGATGCCGGCGGCCACGGGCGTGGG
>JAUIHC010000580.1 GCA_030432455.1 Phycisphaerae bacterium
TTCACCGCGGGCGACCTCGGTCCCGAGGGTCTGGCGTTCATCGCGGCCGCCGACAGCCCGACCGGCCGTCCGATGATCGCGGTCGGCTTCGAGATCAGCGGCACCGCCCGGCTCTTCGAGGTCGTCGAGTCGTGCGAGGGCGACATCACCGGCGACGGCCTGGTGGACAGCGCCGACATCGGCCTGCTCCTCGGCGGCTGGGGTGCCTGTGCCGATCCGGTGTGCGCCACCGACCTCACCGGTGACGGCGTGACCGACAAGGCCGACCTCGCGGTGGTCCTCGCCGCCTGGGGATCGTGCGCCGACGAAGGCTGATCGACGGACGGTTCCCGGTCCGCGATCCGTTCGCCCCCCGGTCGTCTCGACCGGGGGGCTTTTCGTGGACGTAGCATGCCGAGCCTTTCCACTCGGACACCTTCCCGATGACACCGCCATCGAGCCGCGCCTTCCCCTCCCCCGATCTCGAACTGCGGGTGCGGGTGATCGTCGCGGTGGACATCGGCGATGCGGTCGATCTCGATCACGCCGAACGACTGATCCAGGATGCGGCTCGGAGTCGGCTCCGCAGCGGCATCGCCGAGGTCGATCGTCGCTCCGGGGAGTTCGAGTACGAACCGCTTCCGCTGCTCGTGGTCGAACACGACGCCCCGATCGAGATCGCGGGGGTGGCCACCACCGGAACCGTCGAGACCACGGTGTACGACTTCGGGGCGATCTCGATCTGCCACGATGTGCGGCTGCCCGCGGGCACGCCGGATCTGCCTCGACGCATGCTCGATCTCGTCGAGCCCGCGGCTCTGGAGGCGGACGCCCGCGCCAGGGCGGCTCGACTCCTCGATCGACTCCACCCCGCGGTGGATCGGCCGTCGATCGCCGACGATGTCGAGGAGTACGCCGTCGTCACGGCGGCCCCACCCGGCGATGCGCCGTTCGATCTGGATGCGTTCGACCCATCCTCCATCGCCCGCATGCTTCGAGCCGAGGTCGCCGATCTCTCCCCTCAGGAGATCGCCGATGTCCTGACCGAGCGGCTCTCCTACGGAACCCGCGACGTCGCGGTGGTGGACTGGTCCGCCGCCCTGGTCGTGGACGCGGTGCCGGAGCCGACCCTGGAGATCCTCGAGTTCCTGAACGTCCAGCTGCTCGAGTTCCGACTTCTGGATCGCCGACTCGACGACGCCCTCGCCGCGGCGTACGACATCGTGCGGCGTCCTCGACGCGGTCCCGCCTCCACCGGGCTGGGATGGCGATGGACCGACGCGAGCCGCGACTGGCGACGCATCGCCGAGATGCAGGTCGATGCCGCGATCCTCTACGAGAGCATCCAGAACGCGCTGAAGCTCGTCGGAGACCAGTCGCTGGCCCGCCTCATGTCGATGGCGAGCCGCCGCTTCCACCTCGCCCGCTGGGAGGCGAGCATCCTGCGAAAGCTCGAGGTGCTCGAGTCGATCCATCAGAAACTTGCGGACGCCCGCGCGCATCACCGCGCGGAACTGCTCGAATGGATCATCATCGCGCTCATCGCGTTCGAGATTGTCTTTGGCTTGGTGGGTGCGCTGACCTAGGGGGCGGGCGAAAGTCGAGATTCGAGATTTGAGATTCGGGGGCGTGCGTCGGCCGCGCGCGATTCCGCCGACCCCGCTTTCGGGGGAGCTGTCGCCGAAGGCGAGCGCCTTCGGCGTTCGCCTACCCCGAATCGTTCACAACATCTGTTTCCAACGCATGTTCCTGCGACCGATTCTGAGATCGTGAATCAATTCACGAAATGTGGGAACGATGGGGTCGCATCCCGGCACT
>JAUIHC010000088.1 GCA_030432455.1 Phycisphaerae bacterium
AGGTGGCGGTCATGCTGTCGCCGCCGAAGTCGTAGACATCGTCGCCCTCGACCTCGACCATGAGGCCGACCGCCTTGGGCTTGCGGCCGGTGCCCAGGGCATGGCCGCGGGCGCGATAGCGGTCGTCGCCCTCGAAGTCCACGAAGACGCCGTGGCCGCGATCGCCGCCGCACCCGAGGATCGAGTTGTCGCCGCGATAGCGGTCGTCGCCGCGCTGGTCGAGGAAGACCGCGGCACCGAGGTGGATCGACGCCCCGAACGAGTCGGTGACGCCGTGATAGTCGTCGTCCCCGTCGCCCTCCACCACGACGCCCGCCGCCAGGCAGTAGGCGCCGCCGAGGCCGGCCCCGATGCCCTCGTACGAGTCGTCACCCGAGGCGTCGTCGAGCAGTCCGAGTCCGCCGTAGAAGCTCGGGCGTTCGGTCCACGGCCAGTCGCGGAGGCCGATCCCGCTGCCGAGCCCCATGCCGTAGTCGAGCGTGTAGCCGTCGCTCCGCGGACGGCCGCACCGGTAGTGATCGTCGCCCCCCCGGTCGAGCAGCACGCCGACGCCGCCGGTCGTGCCCAGGCCCCCGGACATGCCCGCGCCGGCATGATCGTCGTCACCCGCATCATCGCGGAGCACCGCGGTACCGAACGCCGCGGCCGCCTGGATGAAGTGGCGACCGAGGCGTCGATCGTCGCCGCTCGCATCGAACAGCAGTCCCTCGCCGATGAAGGCCGCCGCCTGCGCGATGTCCTCGGCCCGGTACAGATCGTCGCCGTCGAGATCGGCGAGGGCACCGACGCCGAGCCAGCCCGCCCCCTGCACGCCGGTCGTGCCTTCGTAGCAGTCGTCGCCCGCGAGATCGATCGCCAGCGCCGCCGACCGCACGCCCCGCGTGCCGCCCGCGTTGTTGGTCCACCAGTCATCACCCCCGAGGTCGATGACGACGTCGTGATCCTCGGCGTGCAGATGGTCGCTCCCGTCGGCGACGAGCAGGGTCAGGCCGGTCGCCGGATCGACGAACTCGAAGGTCCCGAAGCGCGGCGTCCTCCCGGTCGTTCCGCCGAGCGTCCGCCAGTCGTCGATCGCGACCGCGAGGTGCCGCTGCGCCTCCGCGAGCCGACGGCGATCGACCTCCGCCGCGGTCCGGAAGAGCCGCAGGTGATCGGTGGTGTCGCAGGTCAGGAATCGATAGTTCGCACGATCCTCGTCGGCGAAGAACCAGCGGCCGGGGTTCGATCGGATCCACGCCCGCTCCGAGTCGGGCACCACCGAGAGCGCCTCGCCCGCGAGCCGTCGAGCGGCGAGGAACCTCGCCCAGGTCCGCTCGATCACCGCGACGATCGCCGCATCTCCGATGGTCTCCTGAAGCCCCGGAATCCCGATCGATTCGACCTCGCCAGCGCGACGCGGCAGGCTCGCGAGCCGATGCACCGCGTCCGTCGTCTCCGCGACCGAACCGGCGGAACGCAGCGAGGCGGACGCCTCCTCCGCGAACCGCGGGGACCACAGCACGTCGCCGAGCATCGCATCGACCACCGGGAGACGACCGAGCGGGTGGTAGTACTGCTCGGCGTACCGCGGAAGCTCATGATCCTCGACCGCAAGATCGGCGAGCGCCGGGGGCAGCGACTGGGCGACACCGACCCGGACGATCGCCAGGACGACCGAGCCGAGGGTTCCGATCTGCAGATGAGGGTCGTTCATTTCCAGAAAGATTACCGCCATGGCGCCATGCCGCCATGACCCCATGCCGCCATGACCCGATGACGCGATGACGCGATGACGCCACGAACCGAGGGATCAGTCCGAGGCCGTCGCCGCCCGAAGCGCGGGATAGTCGATCTTGCCGGTCGAGGTCCGGGGGAGTGCCGTCATGACATGGAAACGATCGGGGGCCATGTACGGCGGCAACGCCCGGCCGCAGTGTCCGCGAAGCCGGATGATCGAGAGCGTCTCGCCCGCGACCGCCGCCACCGCGGCGTGGATCACCGTCGCCCCCTCGACGACCTCCGACCAGACCGCCGCCTCCGCGATCTCCGGAGCTCGCCCGAGACCCGCCTCGATCTCGCCGAGCTCGATGCGGTAGCCGTGACGCTTCACCATGCGGTCGCGGCGGCCGTGGAAGACGATGTCGCCCGCGTCGTCCATGGAACCGAGGTCGCCGGTGTCGTACCAGGCCGCCCCGTCGGGATCGTCCGGCAACCGCACGAACGCCTCGATCTCCTCGGGTCGCCGCCCCCAGTACGTCCGCATCACCGGACCGCCCCGGCACAGGATGCGGCCGGTCGTTCCCGGCGACACCTCGGCTCCCTCGTCGTCCACCAGCCGGATCTCGCAGTGATCGCACGCGGGGCCGATCGGGAAGGGCTCGGTGCGGGTCTCCTCGATCGCCGCGGGAAGACGGTACGCGGTGCAGACATTCGTCTCGGTCGGCCCGTAGAGATTCCAGAACTCCGGCTCGGGCCACGCGCTCCGCAACGCCCGCAGACCGGGAAGCGGGAACACCTCGCCCGCGAAACAGACGATGCGGAGCGTGTCGTGCGGCTGCTCGTCGAGTCGTCCGTGCGTCGCCATGAGCGACAGGATCGACGGCACCGAGTACCAGATCGTGATGCCCCGCTCGGCGATGACGCCGGGGAGCCCGCGGGGATCCTTCGCGAGCGCCTCGTCGATGAGCACGACGCTCCCGCCCGAGGCGAGCGGCATCCAGAGATCGAGGATCGAGAGATCGAAATGGAACGGCGCATGGCTCGAACAACGATCCTCGGGACCGCACCGAAGCGTCCGCACGCACCAGTCGATGAAGCTCGTCGCGTGTCGATGCTCGAGGCACACGCCCTTGGGTCGCCCCGTGGACCCCGAGGTGTAGAGGATGTACGCCAGATCGTCGGGCGCGGGCGCCACGAGCGCGGGCCCACCCTCGACCACCTCGGGCGGTTCGACGATCCGGACCGCACCGGGAACACCATCGATCGAGCCTGCGGTGCGGTCGTCGAGCAGAATCGCCCGGACGCCGCCGTCCTCGAAGATCGTCCGATTCCGCTCGGGCGGCGACGCGGGATCGACCGGCACATAGGCCGCTCCGCATCGCATGATGCCGAGCAGGCCGGCGACGGTGTCGGCGGCCTTCCAGCGACAGACCCCGACGCGATCGCCGCGGCGCACCCCCGCCGCGTGCAGGGCGGCCGCGAACCGCTCGGCCCGAGCATCCAGCATCGCGTAGGTGGCAACCTCGCCGTCGGGTCCGACGACCGCGGGTCGATCGGGGTGGCGTCGGATCGACGCATCGACGAGTTCGCAGATCGTCGGCGTGACGGTCATCGCCCGATCATCCGAGCTTCGAGGCGACGAACGCGACGATCGCGTTCACGGTGTCGGTGTTCTCGACGCCGGTCTCGTGGGCATCCACCCGGATGCCGAAACGATCCTCCAGGAAGCTGGTCAGGCGGATCACGCCCATCGAGTCGATGATCCCGCTGGTGCGAAGCGGAAGGTCGTCGGTCAGGTTCGCGGGATCCTCGCCGACGAGGGCGTCCTCGAGGATGAACACCCGAACGGCGTCGCGGATCTCTTCAGCGGTCATCGGAAGCGTCTCCAGAGGGCTCGGGAACCGAGCCGGGTTGCGCACGATCGGCGCCGAGCACGAGATCGGCGAGATCGGGGTGTCGGGCCCACTGCGCGAGCCAGTCGTCGGCGAGCAGACGATGGCCCTCGACGGTCGGATGCCGGTCCCACGGTCGCAGCCAGAGCGACTCGGGATCCGGGTGCCCGTCGAAGGCGCCGAGCAGCGAGAGCATGGGCAGTCCGGCGAGATCGACGATCGATCGGACGGAGGCCAGTCGCTCGCCCACCCGCTCGGCGACCGCGGCCTGCGAGACCGCGAGCAGCATCACGGGCGTGCCGGTCGCGGCCTGCCAGTCGGCGACCTCCCGCAGGCCCCAGGCGAGCAGGTCGTCGCGGAACGGCTCGAGCTTCACGGTCATCGCCGCCACCGAGTCGGACCCGGCGTCGATTCCGGCCCGGGCGACGAGATCGCGCAGACCGTCGTACCGAAGATCGCGATCCTCCTCGAGAAGCCAGACGAGATGTCGCGACCAGTTCGGGTTGAGGGCGAGGTCGTTGATCACGAGCACCACCGCATCGGGCTGGAACGCACCGACGCGGTCGAGCACGACATCGACGAGCTGATCGAAGCGATACCCCGCGACCCCGAAGTTCAGGATCTCGATCTCTCCGCGGTCGCCGAGGGCTCCGGCGACGACCGCGTCCTCGACGAGATTCTCGAAGGTCGCCGCGACCGGGACGCCGCTGCCCATCAGGATCGAACTCCCGACCACCGCGACGCGGCGGACTCCCGGCCGCGGGTCGAGCGTCGTCGGCCGATCGCGAAGTCCCAGATCGTTGACCCCGAGCGGCGCCCCCTTGTACGACCCGTCGGCGTCCGGCTTCAGACGAAACCGCTGGAACGGTTCGTCCCAGAGCACGCCTTCGGTCTCGTGGAGCTTGAGCCAGTCGGGGGGCACCGGATCCGAGGCGCCCGCCGTCCACGATGCGGCTCCGAGATCACGACCGGCGTCGAGGAGATCCTCGTAGTAGCCCGCGGTCCGGCGATCCTCGGCCCGCGCCCGCGCGACCTCGCCGCGGGCCGCGTTCCACACGAAGTCGGCGCCCGCCGGACCGAGGACGGCCGCGGCGACAAGCAGACCGCCGAGCGTGGCGAGCGTCCACGCCATCGACGCCCGCACCGACTCGCCGCCGAGCCGACTCACGAGCCACCTCGCAGCATCACCAGATCGAACCACGCGGGCAGACTGGAACTGTGCCACAGCGACCAGAGCAGGACGATGAGGCCGAAGGTCCGAAGCACCGCGAACGCGTGCCCCACCCGGGTGCGCTCGGGCGGGCGGCCGCGGCGTCGGGTCTCCTCGACCGTCGCCCGAACCATGAGGATGCCGAGGATCGTCCAGAAGAGCGTGTCCGGCCAGGTGAGCAGCGGCGTGCCGAGCAGCCAGTACCACTGCCAGGAATGGAGGATCCAGGTGGCGACGAAGGCGACGGTGGTGGCGATCGCGGCGGCGCGGAGTTCGCCGCTGCGGCGAAGTCGGAAGAACACCGGCAGATAGAAGAGCTTCAGGATGAAGTCCTTCCAGTAGATGTTGATCCGCCGCCAGAAGTCCGCCACGCTCGAGGCGAGCAGGTACCGCCGGTGCGTCTCCGGCAGGTCGAACCCGAAGAGATGCAGCATGCCCACCGCGATGTGGAACTGCCCGGAGACCCGCAGATAGAGGAGGTAGGTCATGACCATCCACGCCGCGACGGTGGCGACGGTCGTGGCGCCCGCGACGTCGGGTCGGTAGGCGTCCACGAGTCGGTAGAGCACCAGCTGCAGGGCGCCGCGGGCGATCCAGCGGATGCCGGTCTGTGCGGTGTCGGCGAGGGGACGCCGATCGCGGCACACGAGGAAGGTCGCGTGGTCCACCACGGGGAACAGCAGGAAGTACGCGTTGGGAAGCAGCAGGAAGTACGCGACGAAGTCGAGGAGCCGCGGAGGCGTCTTCGCGTGCCGGACATCGTAGAGGTACACGATCAGCCGGAACATGAAGATCGACCCGAGCACCGGCCAGAAGGCGGCGGGCACGCCGGGAACGCCCGTCGTCCGGCCCACCGACATCGCCAGCCCGACCAGCACGATCGCCGCGATCCGTGGCCACCAGCCGACGGGAAGCCGGACCAGCCCGAAGAAGACCAGCCCCGCCGAGAGCAGGAGCGTCGCGACCACCGGCCCGAGCAGGACCGCGTACCCCACGACTCCGAAGATCGCGAAGAACGGATATCGCCAGGCCGCGGGAAGCCAGTAGTGGACGGCGAAGCCCGCGACGCACAGCAGGGCCAGCCGCTGGAACAGCGGCGCTTCGAGTTCGTAGACGCGGAAGACCGCGAGGATGGCGACCAGCTGCACCGCGAGCCCGAGGAAGCGGCGCACTCGGGAGGCGTCGCGGCCGGCCTCGCCGCCGAGGGCGGCTGCCGCGATCGCGGTCATGCCTCGGCTCCCGGACCTCCGGACGCCGAGTCCCCGGCGGCGGCGCGTCGCGTCGGCAGCGACGACGGCAGTCCGAGCAGCCGCGCGATCATGACCCGCTGCATCTCGTTGGTGCCCGAGTAGATCCGGGCCCCGAGTGCATCCCGCAGGTCACGCTCGACCACGCCCTCCCGCAGATAGCCGCGACTTCCCATGACCTGCACCGCGTCGAGCGACGACTGCACCGCCGCTTCGCTCACATGCAGTTTCGCGACCGCCGCCTCGAGCATCGCCTGCCGCCCAGCATCCTTGAGTTCGCCGATGCGACGGACCAGCGGACGCGAGGTGTCGAGCCGCAGCTTCATGTCCACGATGCGGTTGGCGACCGACTGGAACGAGCCGATGGGTCTGCCGAACTGCGTGCGTCGCCTGACGAAGGCGATCGCCTCCTGCAGCTGCCGCTCCATCCGCCCGACGTGCATCGCGAGGATCGCCCCCCGCTCCCACTCCATCGAACACTGGAAGCACGCGGCCCCGTCGCCCTCGCGACCGAGCAGGGCCTCCGCGTCCACCCGGCAGCGCTCGAGCCGCAGCCCCCCGCTCGGTGCCGAGCGCAGCCCCGCCTTGTCGAGCGGGTCGGTGACCACGAGCCCCGGGGCGTCCTTCGGCACGATGAATGCGGCGACCCCGAGCTCGCCCTTCGACGGATCGGTGGTGGCGTAGACGACGAAGACATCGGCGACCGGTCCGTTGGCGACGAAGCTCTTGACGCCGTCGAGGATCCAGCCGTCACCGTCGCGGCGGGCGGTGGTGCGGAGTCCGAAGATGTCGCTGCCCGCCTCGGGCTCGGTCGCCCCGTGGCCCGCGATCAGCGATCCGTCGAGGAGCCCGGGAAGCCATGTCGCCCGCTGCGCCTCGGTCCCGAAGCGTTCGATCGGAATGACGCCCGCCCAGAGATGTGCATTGATCGCGAAGAGCAGGCCGAGGTCGTCGCAGTGCCGGCCGAGCGTCTCCATCGCGACGATCGTCGCGAGAAGCCCCAGCCCGCGGCCGCCGACCCCGGTGGCGACCGGAAGTCGCAGCACACCCGCCTCGGCCGCGGCCCGCCACCCCTCCGCCCAGAAGACCGCGTCCCGGTCCCGTTCGATCGCCGATCCCGCGAGCGGACCGGTCGCCAGCGTCCGCATCTCGGACTGCAGGGCGCGGATGTCTTCGGGAAGGTCGTGGTTCATCACGGGTGGCGCATTCTCCTGCATTTCCGGAAACAATGTCGGCCCACGACCCACCCCGCCTCCACAGTCTCCGCGATCTCGACCCCGAAGATCGCCCCCGGAGCCCGCCGAATGGTCCTCCACCTCGCACCGCTCGTCCTCCCGCTCGCCCTCGCCGCCGCCGAGCCACCCGACCGCACCTTCCGCCACGACGGCCTGGACTGGATGGGCGATGACGCCCCACTGTTCGCCGAGGCGATCAAACTCGCGGGACTTCCCGAGGGCGGCTTTCGCTTCGATCCCGACATCGTCGCCCTCTGGGGCGGCGATCGGTGGCGACTCCCGCTCTTCGACCTCGTCTTCCGCGACCCGTGGAAGGCGAGTCCGTACGCCCGTGAGCACGCGACCAACGCCCGCGAGGTCGCGGGCAGCCTGCACGATCTCCAGTACCTCGCCCAGTCGGACACCGGCATCCGGGTTCGGGACAACTTCTACGGCTCCTTCCTGACCGAGACCCGTGACCGGGTCGAGGCCGATGGCGACCTCGCCCTCGCCCGCGCGATCGCGCGGCTCGGCGGCGGCGATGCCGACGAGATCGCCGGCCGACCCGAGCACGCCGCGATCCCGGTCGAGGTGAGAAAGGCGGCCGCGACGATCCTCCACGCCGCCGCGGATGCCGAGGGGTACCGCCGACTCGGGCTCGTCGAACCGCTGGCCGCCGCGGACATCGATCTGGATCGGGCGCAGGCCCGCGCGTTCGACGAGTGCTTCTGGCGGGCGGCCGACGACGACGACGCGAACCTGACCGAGGAGGCCAAGTTCGCCGAGGTCCGGCGCACCCTCGACACCGAGCGGATGATGGAGACAATCGATCGCCATCTCGTCGCCCGCGGCGCGAACCTCCTCGCCCTCGCGGTCGATGCCGCGATCGCGTCGCTGTCGGACATCGGCCCCTTCGACGCCCCGTCGCTGGACGCGAGATTCACCACCACCTTCGGACAGGTCCGGATCACCGGCACCGGCCGGGATCGGATCGGCGAGGACGGCGTTCACGATGTGCTGGTGATCGACCTCGGCGGCGACGACGAGTGGCGGGCGGGCGGCGCGTCAGGCGACCCGCGTCGCCATCCGATCGGCGTCGCGATCGATCTCGGCGGCGACGACCGGTACGAGACGCCGTCCACGGCGGCTTGGCTGGAACGGCTCGAACACGGTCCACGCGGCGGCGAACCCGGTTTCCGACAGGAGCGGCCCGCCGAGCACGCCCCCGCCTTCGGTGCGGGCGTGGCGGGCTACGGCATCCTCGTCGATCTCGCGGGCGACGACACCTACATCGCCCCCGTGGCGAGCCTTGGATGCGGGCTGCTCGGGCACGGGATCCTGCAGGATCGCGGCGGCGACGATCGATACCGGGGGGATGCGGGGGCCATCGGCAGCGGCACCTTCGGCACCGGCGTCCTCACCGACCTCGAGGGCGACGACGAGTACCGGCTGCTGCACAAGGGGATGGGCTACGGCGGCACGCTCGGAGCGGGTGCGCTGGTGGACCTCGACGGCGACGATGCGTATCTCGCCGAGGTCGATCGCATCAAGTACTCCTGGTTCGACTCCTTCGGCACCCAACTGAACATGACGCAGGGCTTCGGCTACGGTCGGCGGGCGGACATGGACGACGGGCACTCCTGGGCGGGCGGCGTGGGGATGCTCGTCGATGCGGGCGGCGGCGACGATCGCTACCGCTGCGGCATCTACGGAATCGGCTGCGCCTACTGGTACGCGCTCGGCATCCTGCACGACGACGGCGGGAACGACCACTACGAGAGCGATTCGTATTCGATCGCAAGCCCGCCGCACTTCGCGGTCGGCATCGTGATCGACGAGTCGGGCGACGATGTCTGGCGGGGACGCAGCTCACGGGCCTGCGGATTCGGTCGCGACTTCTCGCTCGGATGGTTCGAGGAGGGCGGCGGCGACGATGTCTATCTCTGCAGCGATTCCGCGTTCGGCGTCGGCAATGTCAACGGACTCGGCGTGTGCTGGGACAAGGGCGGAGACGATGTCTGGTGCGCCCGCAGCAACTCGTTCGGCCAGCCGTACATCGAAAGCCGCGGCCGTCGCGATCTCCCGATCAACGCAGGCCTCTTCATCGACGCGAGCGGACGCGACCGCTATCTGCTGGTGCCCGACGGTGTGAGCACCTGGGACCTCGACCCCAGGGCGCTTCCGGAGATGAGCCCGTGGCCGTTTCTCGGGGATGGCGTCCGCCACCACTGGCGCGATCATCTCCCCACGGCCGGTTCGACGGGTGCTGCGATCGACGCGGAGTAGCCGCCCGGGCCCGG
>JAUIHC010000089.1 GCA_030432455.1 Phycisphaerae bacterium
GACCGGCGTCCGGCCGGCGCTGGGACTCACGCCGCAGGGGCGGTTCACCGATCCGCGGGAGCCGGTTCGGCTTCGACCCGGCGCCGCGGCGATCGCGGCGGCGGCACCCGGCGACACCGCGGTCGTCGCGATCGCGGTCGAGTATGTCTTCTGGCAGGACCAGCGTCCCGAGATCCTGATCTCGGCGACGCGGTGCCCGCGACCGTCCGGCCCCTCGACCACGCCGGGCTGGCACCGGGCGATGACCGACGCCTTCACCGATGCGACCGCGCGGCTGGCCGCGGCCGCGATCGCCCGCGACCCGGGCGCCTTCGTCGATCTCGTCGGCTCGCGCGATCGCATCCATCCGGTGATGGATCTCTGGCTTCGAGTGACCGGTCGCGGCGGCGGCATCGCGGCGCGACGTTCCCCCCGCGAGGTCGTCTCATGATCGATGCACCCGACCCCCCTCTCGGCTTCGACTGGCTCACGATCTGGATGACGGTCTCGGCGGTCGTCTGCATCGGGGCCGCGGCCCTCGCCCATCGGAACCTCGCACGATTCCGAATCGCACCCGAACCGTCGGCGGGTGACGAGGGCTGGTCGGTCACGGTCTGCATTCCCGCTCGGAACGAGGAGGCGAACCTGGAGGCCTGCGTCCGAAGCGTGCTGGCGGCCGCGGACGCCGATTCGCGATCCCGAACCGTGGTCATGGTCTACGACGACGGCAGCACCGACGCGACCGGCGAGATCCTCGCCCGACTCCTCGCCGAGGACGATCGGGTGGTGGCGGCCCGCACCACGCCGCTGCCGATCGGATGGAACGGCAAGCAGCATGCGTGCGACGCGATGGGGCGGCAGTGTGACACCGACTGGATGCTCTTCACCGATGCCGATGTCCGGTTCGCCCCCGACGCCCTGCGGCGGACGCGGGCCGCGCTGGTCCGGGCGTCCGACGGGGGGCGTGATGTCGCGCTCTTCTCGGCGTTTCCGAGGGAGCGGACCGGCACCGTGGGCGAGTCGCTCATCGTGCCGCTCATCCATGTCGTGCTGCTCGCGTACCTGCCGTTCGGTCGCATGCGATCCACGCTCGACCCCGCCGCGAGCGCCGCGTGCGGGCAGTTCATCCTGTGCCGTCGTGACGCCTGGTTGCAGGTGGGCGGGCACGGATCGATCCGCGCCTCGATGCACGACGGCGTCCGGCTGCCGAGAATCTTTCGACGGGGCGGATTCCCCACGGACGTCTTCGACGGCACCGACCTGGCCGAGTGCCGCATGTACCGAGGATGGGGCGAGACCTGGCGAGGATTCACCAAGAACGCGTACGAGGGACTCGGTCATCCGGCGCTCCTCGCCTTCATCACCGTGCTGCATCTCGGCGGGCATGTCGCGCCGTGGATCGTCGCGGCCCTTGGAATCACGGGGTTTCTGACGCTCACGACCGTCGGCTGGGCGATGCTGGCGACCGCGATCGCGGCGCAACTCGTGTTGCGGGCGCGGCTGGCGGCGCGGTTCCGACAGTCGTGGATCGGGGCGGCGCTTCATCCGATCGGTCAGGCGATGCTCACCGTGATCCAGTGGTGGAGTCTCGTGCTGCACCTCACCGGTCGTCGTTCGTGGCGTGGTCGGACCGCGTGAACTTGACACGATTCGCTTGACATGCGATTCCGGCGCTGAGTAGCGTTCGATTCGTGACGGACGACTCGCGCCTCGATCGGATCGAACGATCCATCCAGGAACTGCTCGAACGCATCGAGCGGCTTGAGTCATCCGGAGTTCGACATTCGGGCGACGACCTCGCCTCCCGACCGACGCACTCGACCGTTCCGACGGTCGATCCCGCAGCCGACGAGGCGACTCCGACCGTCCCGTCGGCTGCGTCGGTTTTGGAGCCCGCGCCCCCGACCGCGCCCCCGACCGCGCTCCCGACTTCGCCTTCGACCGTGACGCGGATCCCTCACGACACCGGTGGTCCACCGACGCGGCAGGCGACCGCCGGCCCCGACCTCGAGCGGATGGTCGGCACGCGGCTCGTCGCGGTCGCCGGCGGCCTGCTGGTGGCGCTCGCGGCGGCCTTCTTCGCCAAACTCGCCTACGACCGGGGCTGGATCGGGGCGATTCCCCCGGTTCTCCGCGCCGCCTCGCTCGCGTTCCTCGGCGCCGGCCTGCTCGGGCTCGCCGAGGTGCTGCGTCGTCGCCTCGGGAAGGCGGCGGCGATCGGATGCGCCCTGGCGGGCCTCGGCACGCTCTACGTGGACGGTTGGGCGATCGGCAGCGTGCTCGATCTCGTCTCGGCGGAGGGATCGATCGTCGCGCTCGCGCTGACGACGCTCGTCGGTCTGGTGGTCACCGCTCGCTTCGGATCCCTGCTGCTGGGCGGCGTGAGTGTGGTGGCGGGCGGCATCGCCCCCTCTGTCGTCGGCGGTGAGCCGAGCGTCCTGGCGCCGGGGCTCTACTTCACGGCCCTTCTCGCGGCGGCGCTGGGCGCTGCGATCGTTCGACCGCACCCGTTCTCCCGACTGCGTCCATGGGCGGCGGTGATCCTGCTCGCCGTGGCGATGCCGTGGTGGCTCGGGGCGGTGGACGCGGGGGAGACGACGATCCTGCTGCTCGTCTCGATCGCCTGGTGGCTGGTGGTGCATGCGTCATCGCTCGTGGCCGCCTTGCGGGGACACGATTGGAGAACGGGATCGGGGCTGAATCTCGGGGCGACCGCGGTCATCGCGATCCCGGTGCCGATCGCGGTCAGCGCCCTCGGCGGCGGCCCGGGTCTGCTCGCGCCGGAGGGCTGGACGGTGTTCGGATTCGCGGCCCTGTCGGTGGCGATGGCGTTTCAGTTCGGACCGGGGCTGGGGGCGTTGTCGTCGCCGCCGCCGGGGCTTCAGCGTCGCGATCGGTGTCGGCACCGGATCGCCGAGACCGCGTGGCTCGAGGCGGCGGTGCTGCTCATGCTCGCCGCGGCGCTCCTGCTGCGCGGCGCGGCTCTGCCGATCGCCTGGGTCGGCGTCGCCCTTGGCGTCGCGGTGTTCGCGGCCCGCCGCGGGAGTCGCCGGGCCGCGGTCTTCGCCGGCGTCGCCGCGGTGCTTGCGCAGGGCGCCGCGTCGTTCACGGTCATGCAGATTCTGGGGCCGCTCACCTCGACCTGGCTCGACGGCACGCCGTTCCGGGTGTCGGCGGTCCCTCAGGTCTGGATCGTGCTCGCGGCCGGGGCCGCTACCGTCGCGACCGCGATCTGGTGGCCGGCCGCGCCCTCGGGTCGGCGGGGGCCGTGGGGTCCGGCGTCGGTCATGGCCTGCGGCGTGCTTCCGTGGCTCGTTCCGGCGGCGATGCTCGGCGGTCCGGGGTGGTGGATGCTGTTCGTGATCGCGCCGGCGGTGGCGGCGGTGCTCGTCACGCGACGAAGGCCCGACCACGCGGCCTGGCGGTTCGGCATCTCGTGGGCGACGATCGCGCTGGTGCCCATGACCGCGGCGCTGGCGATTCCGATTCTCGGCACCCTCGACGGTTCGCGGGCGATCTCCGACTGGGCCGCGGACGCGCGGGTCGTCATGCGGGACTGGGGCGGTCCGACGATCACGATGCTCGGCGTCGCGGCGACGGTCGTCGGACTCCTCGCCGCCATCGCGGGCATCGGTCGCACCGCCCGGATCGGTCCCGACCAGATCGACGCCCGGGCTCGGGCGTCGATGCGGCTTCTTCCGGTCGCCGCGACGCCCTTCGGGGCGGCGTTGCTGATGGTCGCGGTTCCCGCCACCCGGGTCGGTTGGTCGTCGTGGATCGGACCGCCGATGGTCGGCGCGACCGGCGTCGTGATGATCCTCACGCTTCTCGTGGTGCTTCGATGGTCGGGATCGCTGCTGGCCTCGACCCGCTTCTCGGCGGTGCTCGGGATCGTCGCGTCGGCGGTGTGGATGCTCGCGGCGATCGTGTCCGCGGTCGTGTCGGATGTGGCACCGGCCGATCCGCCCCCGATCGTGAATGTGCGCGGATTCACCGGCATCGGGCTCGTGGTGATGCTCGCCCTCATGACATGGGCGGTGCGGATCCTCGACCCACGCGTCACCCGCGTGGTCGGCGGGGTCACCCTCGCGGCTGGGCTGGTGCTGGGCTCGGTCCTCGTGCAGGACCTGGCCGGACGAGGCACGCTCGCGGCCGATTCCGGCATCAGCATCTGGTGGGCGGTCTACGCGATCGGGCTCATCATCGCGGGATTCCGGTTCGACCTCGGGGTGCTGCGGAAGGTGGGCCTCGGACTGCTCGGGGTGACCGCGGTCAAGTTCCTCGTGATCGATCTTCGGAACGCCGAGACGATCCACCGCATCGTCTCCGCCCTCGGCGTGGGGCTGCTGATGGTGCTGACGAGCGTGATCTACGTGCGAGCGGGAGGTGGAGAGAACACGGAGAATGGAGAATAGAGAACGAGGCGGCGCGGCCGCTTTCCTCAACTCTCGACTTTCCACTCTCCAGTCTCCACTCTCTCCTCTCCCCTCTCCCCTCTCCAATCTCTCGAATGCCTTCCGGTCTCCACCGTCTCCGCCAGTGGCTCGACGCCCAGGGTCTCTCGCCCTGGCCGTTCCAGGAGCGCACCTGGCAGGCATACGCCGACGGCCGCAGCGGGCTCGTTCATGTGCCGACCGGCAGCGGCAAGACCTGGGCCGCGTGGTTCGGTCCGCTCGCGGAGATGCTCGACGACGCGGCGGCGGGAGCGTCGATCGACTCCGTGCGGGTGCTGCACGTCTCGCCGTTGCGGGCGGTGGGGCGCGACATTGCGACGGCCCTCGAATCGCCGGTCGTCGGGCTCGGGGAGTCCGAGCGACTGGAGGTCGGGATCCGCACCGGCGACTCGACGAGCGGCGAGCGGGCGAAGCAGCGGAAACGACTTCCGCCCACGCTCGTCACCACGCCGGAGTCGCTGACCCTGCTGCTGGCGCAGAGGGACGCGGCCGGTCGCTTCCGAGACCTGCGGTGCGTCATCGTGGACGAATGGCACGAGCTCATGGCGAGCAAGCGCGGCGTGCAGGTCGAACTCGCCCTCGCCCGGCTGCGGCGCTTCAGTCCAAGCCTGCGGACCTGGGGACTGTCCGCGACGGTGCGCGATCCCGATGACGCCGCCCGCCGGCTCTGCGGGGTCGGCGCCGAGCCGATCGTCGTGCGCGACGAGATCGACCGTCCCGTGGTCGTGAACAGCCTGCTGCCCGACGACGCCGACACGCTGCCATGGGCGGGGCATCTCGGAATCCGCATGGCGCCGCGGCTCGTCGAGTTCCTCGACCCTGAGATTCCGACCCTCGTCTTCACCAACACCCGCTCGCAGGCGGAACGCTGGTTCGGCGAGATCCTCAAGGCTCGGCCCGCGTGGATGGAGCGGATGGCGCTGCACCACGGCTCGATCGACCGGAACGTGCGGACGCGGGTCGAAGCCGGGCTCAAGGACGGGTCGATCGCGATCGCGGTCTGCACCAGCAGTCTCGATCTCGGCGTGGACTTCTCGCCGATCCGCCGGGTGATTCAGGTCGGCTCCCCCAAGGGGGTCGCTCGTCTCATCCAACGGGCGGGGCGCAGTGGTCATCGCCACGGCGAGTCGTGCGAGGTCGTGTGCGTGCCGACGCACGCGCTCGAACTCGTCGAGATCGCGGCCGCCCGCCAGGCGATCGCCCGGCACGAGATCGAGGCGCGTCCGCGGTTCGACGCGCCGATCGACTGTCTGGTGCAGCATCTGGTGACGGTCGGGCTCGGCGGTGGCTTCGAGCCCGACGATCTCTTCGAGGAGGTCCGCACCGCGGCCGCGTACGCGTCGCTCGACCGCGAGACGTTCGACTGGTGCGTCGCGCTCGCGGAGCACGGCGGTTCGACGCTTCGGCGGTACGACAAGTACCACCGCATCGTGCGGGGCGAGGACGGCATCTACACCGTGCCGAGCCGCCGGATCGCCGCCACGCACCGGTTGAACATCGGGACGATCACCGGCGACGGCACGATCTCGCTGAAGTACCGCACCGGGGCCCGCATCGGCTCGATCGAGGAGCGGTTCATCGCCATGCTCGCGCCGGGAGAGGCGTTTCTCTTCGCGGGGAAGTTCCTGGAGTTCGTGCGGATGGGTGACATGGAGGCGATCGTCAAGCCCGCGTCGACGCGGACCACGCTCACCCCGCACTGGGCGGGCAGTCGCTTCCCGCTCTCGACCGCGCTCTCCGCCGCGGTGCGGCGCAGCCTCGACGAGGCCCGGCGCGGCATCTTCGACGAGCCCGAGGTCGCCTTCGCGGCGCCGATCCTCGACGCCCAGGCCCGCATCTCGCGGATTCCGAAGGCGGGCACGATCCTCGCCGAGGTCATGCGGAGCGACGAGGGCGATCACCTCTTCCTGCACCCCTTCGAGGGCCGTCTCGTGCACGAGGGGCTCGCGGTGCTGCTGGCCCTGCGGTTCGGTCGGATTCACCGCACGAGTTTCGGACTGAGTTTCAACGACCACGGCATCGAGTTCTTCGCGGAGACCGGATCGGATCCCGCGGATCGGCTCGATTTCGCCCGGTTGCTCGCTGCCGAGGCGGCCACGCTCTTCACCGCGGACGGACTCGTCGAGGACCTCCTCGAGAGCGTGAACCTCGGCGAACTCGGCAAGCGACAGTTCCGCGATGTGGCGAGGGTCGCCGGGCTTGTGGTGCAGCGGTACCCGGGAGCCGAGGCGACGGCGCGGCAGTTGCAGGCGGGGGCGTCGCTCATCTACGAGGTCTATCGCGAGTTCGACCCGGGGAACCTGCTGCTTCAACAGGCGCGACGCGAGGTCATGGAGCGTCAGTTCGAGGAGGCACGGCTCGCCCGCACGCTGGAGCGGCTGCGGTCCGAACCGATCGAGATCGTCGAGATCGATCGCCCGGGTCCGCTGGCCCTGCCGCTGCTGGCGGATCGCCTCGGCACCACGCTCTCGACCGAGAGCGTGCTGGAGAAGTTGGCGAGAATGGGCGTCGAGCGCCCGGAAGGCCGCGTCGCGACGGAGGGGCTTGATGCGGAGCGCGAGGGGAAGGCGGCGGCAAAGTCACCCGGATCACGCACCCCCCGACGAGGCCTTCGGCGCCCGCGGATCTGATGGGGGCGCCGTTGGCGAGCGCAGGAGATCAGGAGTGAGGTGAGCAGGAGACGGCGGGTTCGCGCGTCGCCGTGACCCGTGAGGGCGCCCTCAGTCGCCTTCGGCGACAGCTCCCCCGAAGACGGGGTCGGCGGAATCGGCAGGCGCCTCGAATCTCGAATCTCGTTCGCCCCAACGTTCACACTTCAACCACCTCGTCTTCTGCGATCGCGAAGACCCGGCGGCCGGGGCGGGGTTGCATTCGGGCACCTCGGGCGAAGGGGGTGAAGGCGGGGAGGACGGCTTGGCGTGACTGGACGATGAAGGCATGCGCGAGCACGCGTCGAATGCCGGCGCCCATCGAGAGCATCGGGTGCAGGTGCCCGGCGATCACGAACGGGTCGTCGTCGCCCACCGCCTGATCGAACGGTCGCGGCTCGTGTCGCAGCAGGAACGGGCCGAGTCGTCGCTCGTACCCGTCGTTCTCGATCCGCCACGACCGCGGGATCGTGACGCCCGCATCGTGATTGCCGCCGACGAGCGACATCGTCATCGGCACGCGGCGTCGCCAGTGCGCAAACAGTTCGATGACCGGATCCTCCATGCCCTCCTCGCAGTGGACGAGATCACCGAGCACGACGATCGCCGCGGGATCGGTCCGCCGCACCGCGCGTTCGAGTCGGTCCAGCGACTCCTCGGCGATCCCCTCCGGCATCGGGACGCCGAGCGAGCGATACGTCTCGGCCTTTCCAAGATGCAGGTCCGCCACCAACAGCGTGCGATGAGTCGGAAGAAACAGCGCCCGCTCGGGAAGGAGTCGGACGGTCTCACCGGCCCATTGGATATCGAGGTGGTGGGTCATGCGGGTGAGCGAAGGGGAGAATCGGGAATCGAGAATGACGAGTTGGGAGTTCGGGAGGCGTCTGGGACGGTACCCAACCCGACCCGGCCTGCATCCTGTCTGGCGGCGAGCAGGGCGATTGGATCGAGGTCCGGAAGATCCGAAAAGGGTCGCTCTCCGAGAACCCGGGCGGTGGTCGGGCCGATCATGAGTCAAGGCCTCCGTGACCCGTCGTTGCACGAACCCGGGTCGTCCGCCACCGATTCACGATCGTTCCCGATGGTCCCGAGATCCCGCATGTCCCGGTCTCCCCACGCTTCGCATCTCGCTTCCGCCGCGGCCGCCGACGTCGTCCGCGGTCGTCGCGAGATCGCGGGCGTGTTGTCACCCGCGGTCGACGCCGCGTGGCAGGATCGCTTGCGATCCGAGGGAGTCGGCCCCGAGGGGTTGGTCGCGGTGATGGACCCGGATCCCGTCGCGGCGGGGAGCGTGCTGCTGGCGGCGGTGGGACTCGGGGCCGCGATCGCGCCGCTCGACGCGTCCGCACCCGAGGCCGCGCGGGCTCGGGTGGTCGATCGACTCGCCTCACTCGGTCGGCTCGTCAGCGTGACCGACCTGCACGCCGGACCTGCCGGGGCCATGATCCGGCGGGTCGAGGGGAAAGAGCCGACGACGCGCGACCAGTCAACGCCGTCTCTGTCGGACATCGCGTGGATCCTGCACACCAGTGGCTCGACCGGCATTCCGCGTGGCGTGGTGCAGTCGCGACCTGGATGCCTCGCCGACCTCGCGGACTTCCGCCGCGAACACGGGGTGACCGACGGCACCCGGGTCTCGTGGCTCGGGTCGCCGTGGTGGGCGGGGGGGCTGCGCGAACTGCTCGGCACCGCCGTCGCAGGCGGAGTGCTGGTCGCCGGCCCCGGCCCGAAGCGCGATCCCGCCGCCCTCGCGGCGTTCGTCCGGTCCGCGCGGCTCGACGTGCTTCGCTGCGTGCCGGGCGTGCTTCGACATCTCGATCGCGGGATGGCGCTCGACCCGACCGCCGACGCGGTCATGCCCGAGGTGCGGCTCGTGTCGCTGGCGGGCGATCGGGTCGAGTCGGGAGATCTTGAGATCGTGCGCCGCCGGTTTCCGAATGCCGAACTGCGGACGAGTTTCGGATCGACCGAGATCGCGACCGTCTCGCACACCTGGCTGGTGCCCCGCGACTTCGAGCCGGATCCTTCCCGGGGGGTGCCCATCGGCGAGCCGGTTCCGGGACGCACGATCGAGGTCGTCGATCCCGCGGGCCGGGCGATCGACGCCGCGTCGGAGACCCCGATCACCGGCGGCCTTCGCGTCCGCGACGGGCGGGTGGCGCTCGGCACGCTCGACGACGACGGTTTTCGACCGTTCCCGACCGGGGCGGATGTTCCTGCGGAACGCGACGGCGTCGGACGCTGGATCGACTCGGGCGATCGGGTCCGCCGGGATGCCGACGGTCGCTGGTGGTTCCTCGGCCGGCTCGATCGCACGGGCAGCGTCGGCGGCGTGCGGATCGATCCCGGCGAGGTCGAGACCATCGCCCGCGGCGTGACCGGGGTCGCGGCGGCGGCTGCGGTCATCGAGGACGGACGGATGGTTCTCGGCGTGACGGCGCTGCCGGGGTTTGATCGCGAGC
>JAUIHC010000090.1 GCA_030432455.1 Phycisphaerae bacterium
CGCTCGCCCCACCCCGATCACGACGCCTGACGCACGACGCCCCCGGGTCCACGGACCCGGGGGCGTCGTCGATTCCAGTGCCCCCGGAGAGGGCCAGCCCACAAAAGCGGGACAGGCGACAATTTCGAGGTTCACGAACAACAAAAGCGGGACAGGCGACAATTTCGAGGTTCACGAGCGCACATGGCTCTCCTTCAGGCCCTTGGCCTCGCAGACGCCCGAAAAATGTCGCCTGTCCCCATTTTCGAAAAATGTCGCCTGTCCCCATTTTCGGGGGCGGTCAGCTCCAGTCCACGAGGAGCAGGCCGAGGTCCACGCCGTTCACCACGCCGTCGCCGTTGAGATCGGCGTCGCACGCGGCCTTCGGCGGGCACGCTCCCCACCCGGCCAGCAGCAGTCCGATGTCGTCGCCGTTCACGATCCCGTCGCCGTTGAGGTCGCCCGAGATCAGGCTCGGATCGTGGTGGATCGACCGGTACTCGACCGTGGTGACCCCATCGATCCGCTCCTGCCAGACCGCGTGGATCGTCTCGGCGTCCGGCGTGCAGCGGATCTGCGACTCGTACTGATTCGCCGGACCATCGGCGAGCGCCACCAGCGGCGCATATGTCTCGCCCCGATCGACCGTGCGGGTGACGATGATGTCCAGTTCCACCGCCGGCAGTCCGAGGTGCTCGTATCCGTTGAGCTCGGTTCCCCAGCCGACCACGAACGCGTTGGGATCGCGCGGCTCCGCCGGATCGGGCGAACTCGGGGTCTTGACGAGCCGCGGCTCCTTCACGTTGATCGCGGTGTCCTCGAGGTTCGAGAGATTCCGAGGCTCGTCCCAGGTCATGCCGCCGTCGAACGAGCGGCGGATCCAGAAGTCGTAGTTCTCCAGATCCGTGTAGCGGGCGACCGCCCAGTCCGGGGTGTACGACCACCCGATGACGAGGAAGTCGCCGTCGATGAGCGCCCGGTGCGCCCGGGCATCCTCGAACGCATCGTCGTCGGTGCCGGCCTCCAGGCCGAGCGAGCTGCTCAGGTTCATGCCCGGTGCGTTGCCGAACGCCGCCTCGCGGGTGACCGGATCCGGCGCGACCGGCGGCACGAGATTCTCGGGAAGCAGACCCCCGATGCCCACCCGACCGAGAATGTCCGACGGACCGCCCTGGTCGTACTCGCCCTGCTTGTAGAACATGAAGAGCTTGACGCCGCTCTCCGGTCCCGGCGTGCCCTGGTTCACGAACCGCACCCGCCGGGCGTTCTCATCGGGCTTGCTGACGATCCATCCCGCGCCTGCGGTCGGATCGGGCATCGAGTCGTCGAACGCGGAGAAGACGTGGTATCGCACGTACTTGCCGTCGTCGAGCCCCTCGAGTCCCTTGGTCTCCTCGTACGCGACGATCGCCTTGCCACCCTCCAGCGAGAGATTTGCGCGGCTCGCCCCCTGCTGCCCGTACTCGTAGCCCTCGTTGGATCCCTGACCCATCATCGTGAAGTTGTCGGTGAGCCGCTGCCCCGCGGGAAACGGATCACCCGCGACGAGCGCCGCGGTCGAAAGCGACGTCCACCAGATGTCGGTGCCCTTGGAGACGGTCGCCCC
This sequence comes from Phycisphaerae bacterium, assembly GCA_030432455.1. Lineage (GTDB taxonomy): Bacteria > Planctomycetota > Phycisphaerae > Phycisphaerales > SM1A02. The sequence continues at coordinate 1,586 of JAUIHC010000090.1, forward strand.
GCTTCCCCCGTCACCGGGGCCTTCGGCCTGCCCGGGTTGCAGGCCCTGCGGATCCTCCTGCCAGGTGACGACCCATCCGGCGGACGATCCCTTGTTGACGTCCTGCTTCGCATCGCGATACCCGCTGGTGAGCTGCCGGGCTTCCGACCAGGTGAGTCCGCCGTCGGTCGATCGGGCCTCGTAGACGCACGCGTACGGCACCTCGATGAGACCGGTCTCCGGGTAGACCACCGACCGCTGCTCGCCGCCCGGCGCATAGCGATCGACCCAGGTGACCACCACATTCTTCCCGACATTGAAGATGTTCGGCTTCTCGGAGTCGCCGTGATACGGAATCGGCGGCGTGTCGGGATCGCCGTCGTGGTCGGCGCTCATCGACGACATCATCGCGGTGTTCGCGATGTTCATCGGCGTGGACCAGGTCTCGCCGTCGTCGGTCGATCGAGTGACGAAGACGTCCTGGGCGGAGAAGGTGGTGCCGTCCCAGGTCCAGACGTCGGGGCCGACCGAGTCGGAGTAGACGCAGACGAGCACATGGGCGAACCCGTCGCCCTCGGGATACACGAGCCGGACGAGCTTGCTCTTGATCGCGTTCCCGCCCGGGTTGGTCGAGAGCGTGATCTGATCGCCGGGGACGAGCACGCCGTCGTCGGCACAGGCCGACGTCGCGGCGTACGCGAGCATGGACATGCCCGCGATCGCGGCGGTGCGAATGAATGGAGTGAACCGGTTCGACCGGATCGGTCGTGGCCTTCTCATGGGAGATCCCCCTGTGATGAATGGCCGCCGCGCGGACGCGTGCGGGCCGTGAACGCCGGTGTCGCGACGCTGCGATGGACCGGACGAGCATGCTGCGACACGAGAGCCTCCCCAACCATGAGAAGCTCGCCCCAAGCGATCGCGAAGACGACGACCGCCCGCGACCGAGGACGGTCGCGGGCGGTTCGAGGTCGTATTCGGATGTCGGCGCGGCGGTCGACCCGCCGGTCGGAGATCAGCAGTCGCCCTGACTGGCGGCGATGGTCACGCAGGCCTCGTCCCACTCGACGTCGCAGCAGAACGAGTCCACCGTGCAGACCGCCTCGCAGCACGCCGCGTCCGAGCAGCCGGGGGTGCCGTTCGCTTCGTTGCAGTTGCCGGAGAGCGGATCACCGCAACCGCCGTCGCCGCAGCCGTCGATCGGCTCGTGCACGCATTCGCCGGTCAGCGGATCGCAGTAGTCGATGGTGCAGGGATCCATGTCGTCACAGTCGACACCGTCGCACGGATCGCCCGGGCACTCGCCCCAGACCGAGAGCAGCAGACCGACGTCGGCACCACTCACCTCGCCGTCCATGTTCAGGTCGCCGCCGCAGTCGGCGCACGGCCCCCACTCGGCGAGCATGACGCCGAAGTCGGCGCCGTTGACGGTGCCGTCGTCGTTGAGGTCGCCGAAGCAGGCGTTGCCGCCACCGCCGTACTTGTCGTCGAGGTACGCGTCGATCGCATCGAGGTCGGCGGCGGTCAGGACCTCGTCGAAGACGAGGACCTCGTAGATGCCGCCGATCATGCCGTTCACGACGTTGTAGCGGTTCCCCAACAGGAAGCCGGGCAGATTCTGGATGTCGAGCGACGCGGTGATCGGTTCGCCGTCGTTGATGATGATCGACTGGGCGCCGTTCTCGAGGGTCATCGAGATCCCGACCAGTTCTTCGGTGACGACCGGACCGCAGTCGATGATGTCGATGCCGGTGTAGACCGTCCAGTTCTCCGGGGCCTGCGACCAGCCGCCGAACATCGCGTTGCGACCTGCGGTGGTGCAGGAGTCGAAGAGGTAGCCGCTGTTGATGACGTCCATCCGGGCGACGATGAAGATGGTTCGGCCGGTGGAGATCTCACCGAACTCGTCCACCTGATTGGCCCAGATGAAGTCGTCGCCGTCGAACTCGACCGACGGCATGCCGTTGCCCGCGGCGTCCTCGGCGTAGACCGGGATGCGGGCCGCATCGGCACTGACCCGGACGAGGTCGCGGCCGTTGTCGCTGGAGTCGAGCCAGTTGTTGACCGGGGATCCATCGACGGCCGGGAACTTCCCCGCCCGCGGTCCGTCGTCGGCCTGGAACCAGGCGTAGAGCCCGTCGTAGGCGGGGTTCGGTCGGCCGTCGGGCAGGACGACCTGCGCAAGGGCAGGACCGGCGAGGGTGGCCGCGGCGATCGCGGCGAGAAGACTGGAACCGTGACGCATGTCTTGAACCTCAGAAGTCTGGTGAACGAAGCGGGGCCGCCCCGAAGGACGGCCCCGCCGTGAATCGATGAATCAGAGGCACGGGCCCCACTGAGCGACAAGCACCCCGATGTCCGCACCATCGACCGCCCCGTTGCCGTTGAGGTCGTAGAGCGGGTCGTCCGTGGCCCACGCCCCGAGGATGAGGCCAAGGTCGGCGGAATCGACCATGTCGTCGCCGTTGACGTCGGCGGTGCAGTCGGCGCCGAGACCGTACTTGTCGCTGAGATAGCTGGTGACCGCCTCGAGATCATCGCCCGCGACATCCTCGGCGTAGACCATGATCTCGAAGATCCCGCCGTCGAAACCATTCGAGGTGGTGTAGCGGGATCCGAGCAGGAGGCCCGGGAGGTTCTGCAGACCTTCCGTCGCGGCCGCGACCTCCGTGCCATTGATCCGGACCGTCTGCGCGCCCTCCGCGAGATTCATCGAGACGATCATCGTCTCGCCCACCGCGACCGTCCCGCACCCGATGGTGGCGGTGCCGGTGTAGACGACCCATTCCTCGGGGTTGGAGGACTGCCCGGTGAACAGGGCGTTGCGACCCGCACTGGTGCACGAGTCGAAGACATAGCCCCCGTCGGCGACATCGGGCCGGACCACCGCGAAGATGGTCCGGGCGGACGAGATCGTGCCGAACTCGCTGGTCTGGTTGGCCCAGATGAAGTCGTTGCCGTCGAACTCGAGCGAGGGCATTCCGGCCCCGGCATCGGCGGCGAAGAGCGGCCGACGGCTGGGATCCCCACTGGTCCGGATGAGGTTGCGGGCGTTGTCGCTGGCGTCGAGCCAGGCGGTGACCGGCTCGCCGTCGGCCGCGGGGGCCTTCGCGTTCATCACCATGCCATCGGCCTTGAACCATCCATAGAGGCCCTCATACGCCGGATTCGGGGTGCCATCGGGGTTGGTGATCGACTGGGCAACGGCGGGGGCCATGACAGCCGCCGCGGCGAGAACCGCGAGGGTCGTTCGAATCTTCATCATCTCTGCTCGCTCCGACATAGGCGGGTGGGGAGGGAATCACGGGCCCGACGACTCCCCGCGGGCCCATGGAGATCCGTGATCGAGGGCTCGATGCGGGCGGAGGGCGGCGGACTCCCCGCAGACTCGCCGGGTTGAAGCGGACTTGCAAGAACAAAACATGATTCCGAAGTGATCCAGCCCACGGGCACGCGGCGAGGAGTCGCCCGATTGGTTCTCGGACCTTTTCCGTCTCGGGTCGAGGTCAGCATCCGCATCCCCCACAGGCCCCGGGATCGGAAATCGAACAGTCGTTGCGGGTATCATTGCGGGTTCGGCGTTCGTCCCGATCGATCGCCTTCACTGCGCAGATCCGGCCTCTCGACCGCGGTTCGTCCTCGATGGCGAACGGCCCCGGAATCGCCCCCCTCATGACCAGTCCTCCGCTCCTACCAATCGATCGGTCCGATGACGGCATCGCCACGCTGCGACTCGTGCCCAACCCCGCCAAACCCCGCGGCGGGGTCGTGGTGCTGGATGCCTGGCTGCTGGATGCGATCGACGCCGCCATGGACGCGATCGCGGCCGGACCGGCACCGAGTGGATTCGTACTTGCCTCCGACAGCGAGCGGGTCTTCGTCGCGGGTGCGGACCTCGCCGAGATCGACGCCCTCGACGATGACGCACTCCTGGCGTACCTCGAACATGGCGCCGCGGTCTATCAGCGGATCGCCGACCTCGACTGCCCCACCGTCGCCGCGATCAACGGGGCGTGCCTGGGCGGCGGACTCGAGATCGCCATGCACTGCGACGCCCTGGTCGGGAGCGTCGTCGCCCCCGACGACAAGCCGTGGCGGATCGGCCTTCCGGAAGCCGGGCTGGGCCTCTGCCCCGGCTGGGGCGGCACCCAGATGCTCGCCGCCCGCATCGATCCGACCGTCGCGATCCCGGCGACCTGCTCGGGCACGACCTTCAAGGCCACGGAGATTCCGGACGGCCTCGTCGAACTCATGGTCCCCCGTCGGGATCTGTCGGCCTGCGCCGTCAACTGGATCCGCGACCACCGCGAGGCCCACGCCGACCGTCGTTCCCGGAACACCCCCGAGACCATCAGCGCCGGAAATCAGAGGGTGATCGCCGCCGCACTCGAATCCGTGCGAGCCGATCTGCCGGACACGGATGCAGCCCGGGCCGTCGTCGAGTGCATCGAGATCGGCCTGACCGACGGCTGGGCCGCCGCGATCGCGGCCGAGCGACGACTGCTCACCGGCCTGCGTCACACCCCAGCGGCTCGGGAACGCCTCGAGGCGTTCCTCGCCAAGGCCTGATCATCGCCTCCGCCTGCACTCGACCGACACCCGACCGACGCTCGACCCATCGTCACCGACTCACCTCCGTCTCCGACCTCGAAGGAACGCCCCGACCATGGCCGCCACCGACCTCGCGAAGGACCTCAAGAACGTCTCCGAGAAGGATCGCAAGCAGATCGAGCAGGCTCAGGAGATGCTCGGGCCCGATCCCGACACGATGGGCTTCATGAAGAACCTCTTCTGGGGGAACTTCCGCGAGGAGATGGTGTTCCCGTATCCGCAGGTGCCCGCCGACGAGACCGCCGCGTGCGACCAGCTCCTCGCCGCCCTCGACACCTATCTCGAGACCGAGCACCCCGCGATCCTGATCGACCGCGAGCAGGAGATCCCGGAGTCCGCGATCAAGCGGCTCTTCGAACTCGGCGTGCTCGGCATGACGATCCCGAAGGAATACGGCGGCCTCGGTCTCGGCATCACCAGTTACAACCGCGTGCTGGAGCGGATCGGACGAAGCTGCGGCTCGACCGCGGTGCTCGTGTCCGCCCACCAGTCGATCGGCTGCAAGGCGGTCATGCTCTTCGGCACCGACGAGCAGAAGCAGCGGTTCCTCCCGCGGATGGCGACCGACACGCTCAGCGCGTTCTGCCTGTCGGAGCCCAACGTCGGCTGCGACGCGGGCGGTCAGGAGACCCGCTGCGAGCTCAGCGAGTGCGGCGAGTACTACATCCTCAACGGTGAGAAGAAGTGGGCCACCTCCGGTGCCCTCTCCGGACTCTTCACCGTGATGGCGAAGCAGGCGATCGTCGATCCCAAGTCGGGCCAGAAGAAGGACAAGGTCACCGCCCTGATCTGCACGCCCGACATGGAGGGCATCGAGATCTACAGCCGCAACCGCTCGAAGTGCGGCATCCGCGGCACCTGGCAGGCCCGCATCCGACTCGTGAACGTCAAGGTTCCGAAGGAGAACCTCCTTCACAAGGAGGGCCGCGGCCTGAACGTGGCGCTCACCTGCCTGAACTACGGCCGCTGCACGCTCTCGGCGGGCATGGTCGGCGCGGCCCGCTTCTCGCTGGAGCAGGGGGCGAAGTGGGCGAAGAACCGCTTCCAGTTCGATCGAGCCCTCGGTGAGTTCGAGCTCGTGCAGGAGAAGCTCGCGGACATGGCGGCGTTCGTCTACGCGATGGACGCGATGCTCTACATGACCACCGGCTTCCTCGACCGCCACGACGAGGACATCATGCTGGAGACCGCGGCGTGCAAGGTCTTCTGCTCGGAATGGGGCTACCGCACCGTCAACCACTGCCTCCAGATCATGGGCGGCGAGTCGTACATGACGGAGAACCGCATCGAGCGGATGTGGCGGGACAGCCGCATCAACACCATCGTCGAGGGCGCCAACGAGGTGATGCACTCGTTCGTGTTCGCCTACGGCTCGAAGCAGCTTGGCGAGTGGATGCTCTCGGTCAAGAACAATCCGACGAGGAACATCGGCGCGGGCATGAAGATCGCGGCCCAGCTCTTCCTCGGCGTCCGTCCCGCGGCTCCACAGGTCTCCAAGGTGCACCCGAAGGTCCGGCCCCACGCCGAGGAGCTCATGCTCCGCATCCGCGAGTTCAGCCATCAGGTCAAGATGATGTTCAAGGAGCACGAGGAGAGCCTGATCTCGAACCAGCTCATCCAGCAGCGACTCTCGCTGGCGGCGCTCTGGCTGCACGCGACCGCCTGCAGCCTCGCGCGGTTCGACGCGAACCTCCGCAACGGCCTCGACGGGGCCGCGCTGGAGCACGAGTCGGCGGTCGTCGCCCATCTCTGCGCCCATGCCGGCGGCGAGTTCACCGCCGCCCTCCGCGCTCTCCGGGCGAACCACGACGATGTGGCGAGGAAGGCCGGCAACTCGGTCCTCAAGTGGATCGACGGCTACGCCAACGACCACTACTCGCTGCCGGAGAAGAGTCCGAACGCCGACGCCCGCGGTCGGGACGGCCACGGCTTCCACGCGGACCAGGAGCAGATCCAGCAGTTCGGAAGCGGCTCGGTCTTCACGGGTCAGCACGTCTGACCGCTCCATCCGCACGACCACCCTTCTTCCGGGGGGTGTGCGCATCGATTCCCAACCATCACGTCAGGGAGCAACGCGTTTCATGAAGCTTCTTCAGCAGATGACCGTCATGGGCCACGAACGGGTGGCCTTCCATCAGGATCCCGAGAGCGGTCTTCGCGCCGTGATCGCGGTGCACGACACCACGCTCGGCAACGCCCTCGGCGGCACCCGCCGCTGGTGCTACGCGAGCGAGGCCGACGCGATCATGGATGTGCTTCGGCTCTCCGAGGGCATGACCTACAAGTCGGCGGCCGCCGGACTCGCGATGGGCGGCGCGAAGAGCGTGATCCTGCTCGACACCCCGGGGCAGGAGCCCACCGAGGCGCAGGCCCGGGCCATGGGTCGCTTCGTGGACACCTTCGCCGGGGCCTACATCGCCGCCGAGGACGTCGGCGTGAGCCCGCAGTTCTGCGCCTGGATGCGGGAGGAGACCGACCACGTCATGGGCGACGCCTCGCACGGCGGCGACCCCTCGCCCTACACCTCGCGGGGCTGCTTCAACGCGATGAGGGCGTGCCTCGCCTTCGCCGGTCGCCCCATCGACTTCCACGGCGTCACCGTGGCGATCCAGGGCCTCGGCGCGACGGGCTACAAGCTCGCGAAGTTCATCCGCGAGGCGGGCGGCGACGTCATCGCCACCGACGTCAACCCCACCGCGATCAAGCGGGCCACCGAGGAGCTCGGCGTCCGCGTGCTCGCCGACGACCAGGACCTCTTCAGTCTGGACGGCGTGGACATCGTCGCCCCGTGTGCGCTCGGCGCGGTGCTGAACAGTCGCAACATCGAGACGCTGAAGGCGCCGATCGTCTGCGGCACCGCGAACAACATCCTCGCCGACCCCGACAGCGACGGGCAGCTGCTGAAGGAGAGGGGCATCGTCTACGCCCCCGACTTCATCGCCAACGCCGGCGGCGTGATCCGACTCGCGGGTCTCTACCTCGGGCTGACCGAGGCGGACATCGACGACAAGGTCGCCGAGATCGAGCGCACCACCGCGACCGTGCTCGCCGACACCGCGAGCCACGCGAGCGCCTACGACGCCGCGGTCGCGTTCGCGAAGCGGCGAATCGACGCGGGTCGCGAGGCGAAGGCCCGGCACCACGCCTCCTGATCGACGCTCGTTCCACCGAAGCACGCATCCCGCGGGCCGGTCCGTCTCCACGGATCGGCCCGCGGTCGTCGTTCGGCGGGCGCTCAGACCGGCGAGCGGCGGGCGTCGCCCGGTCGGATGCGTCGCGCCCGACGATCGACGCCGAGAAGGAGTCCGGCGAGCACCGCGAGCGACCGCGGATCGCGGCGCGACACCAGATCGT
>JAUIHC010000091.1 GCA_030432455.1 Phycisphaerae bacterium
AACGACTCGAGATGCAGCGCCGCCCAGTCCTGCCCCGAGGCCGCGGATGCGACCACCGGGACGATCGTCGCGATGGCGACGATCGCCCGGACGACGACCGATCTCGAGGCGTTCCGGGGGGTCATGTGGGTCGGATCAAGTCTGCCCGCGCCCGCCGTCCGCGCCGCCGCGGCCACCCCGCACGCGTCACGGCCGAGTCGCGATTCCCGCACGATCCGCACCACCCGCATGATCGCCGACGCCATGGTCCGGGAAGGTCGCGGGCATCACGGCCGAGGATCGGCGACACTTCCGACATGCTCGACGCCACCATCGCTCGTGACCACCTCCCCGCGGTCCTCGTCGCCCTCGCCGTGGCCCTGCTCGGCGGCTGCACGACGCTTCCCGACCCGACCACGCTGCCGATGTACGCCGCGACCAGCGACGACGCCGAGCGCCTCGCTTGGAACGAGGTCGTGTCGCAGGCGATGGCGGCCGAGGTCGTCGTGATCGGGGAGGAGCACGACGACGCGGTCACGCACGCCCTGCAGGCGGCACTGGTCGCCGATGTCCTCGCCCTCGACCCGCGGACCGCGGTCAGCCTGGAGATGCTCGAGCGACACGAGCAGCCGATCGTGAACGCGTGGCTCGCCGACGAGATCGACACCGCGACCTTCGTCCAACGGACCGGATCGAACTCCTGGTTCGACTGGGACGGCTTCTACCAGCCGGTGCTCGACGCCGCGAAGTCGGCGGGCTGCGTGGTGATCGCGGCCAACGCCCCGCGGTCGTATGTCAGCCGGGCCCGGCTCGAGGGCTACGAGCCGCTGCGGGCCCTGCCCGAGGACGAGCGGGCGCTCTTCGATCTTCCGGCGAATCTCGATCAGGGGCGGTACTGGCTGCGGTTCCGGGACACCATGAAGGGGTTCCGGGGCGACGACGCGAGCGACGAGGAGATCCGCCGCACCTTCCGGAGCCAGCTCGTCTGGGACGCCACGATGGCGGCGTCGATCACCGACGCCCTCGACCGTGACGACATCGATCGCGTGATCCATCTCGTCGGTCGCTTCCACAGCGATCACGAAGGCGGCACGATCCGCGAAGTGAAGCGCCTGCGACCGAATGTCCGCGTGCTCACGATCACTGGCGTCGGCGGCAACGACGGCGCCGAACTCGCGGAAGACGATCGGGGTCGGGCGGATGTCGTGGTGTATACGGGGACGTGAGCGGGTCGAGATTCGACGCTCGCTCCGCCGACTCGAACGCTCCCGGCGTGCCGAAGGCACGCCCCACGCGGCGCGAAAGCCAGGAGCACCCCTTGCGGGTGCTCCGCAGCGCTCAAGTCACTTCAACAGCTTGTCCAGCTGCTTCTGATCCTTCGCGATCTTGTAGAGCTTCTCGATCTTCATCATCGACAACAGACCGAGCAGTTCCTTGCTCAGCCCGAAGAGGATCGAGTCGGCCTTCGCGGCGGCCGCGGTGTTGCGGAAGGCGATGCACATGCCAAGCCCCATCGACGACATGAATGTCGTGGTGCTCATGTCCAGCACCAGCGACTTCAGGTCCTTGCCCATCGCGTCCAGATAGGGCTGGACCTCCCCCTGGATGATCGGCGCCTCCCGCTGACCGATGCTCGGGCCCGTGGGCTTGACGAGCAGGATGCCGCCTTGGCGGGTGATGGTCACGAGGCTCGATGAGTGCTGGTCTGGAAGCGTGGACATGCAGAATCCGGTCTGGGGCGGGCTCGGGTCCGGGGCGGGGTCGGTTCCCCCCCGACACGGCGAGCGGGGAGTGTACCGGGCCGCGCGGCGGCGTCCGGGCCGCGGTCGCCGATAGCCTTCCCGGCATGAGCGAACCGGCCCCCATCGCGATCACCGGTGCCCGGATCCTGACGCTTCGGCAGGGATCTTCCGATCGGTCCCCGCGGCGTGGATCCGCCCTGCGGGACCTCGGGGTCATCGAGCGGGGCTGGGTCCTCTGTCGGAACGGCCGGATCGACGCGGTCGGCGACGGCGATCTTCCTGACCGACCGCCCCACTGCCGCGTCGTTCACGCCGACGGACGCGTCCTGATGCCCGCCTTCGTCGATGCCCACACCCACGCATGCTTCGTCGGTGATCGGAGCGACGAGTTCGAGGCCCGACTTGCGGGGGTCTCGTACCTCGACATCCTCGCCGCGGGCGGTGGCATCATGGCGACGGTCCGAGCGGTCCGCGCCGCCGACGAGACCGAACTCGCCGACGCCCTCGTCGCCCGACTCGAACGACTCGCCCGGCTCGGGACCGGCACCGTGGAGGTGAAATCGGGATACGGACTCGATCCCGAGTCGGAACTCACGATGCTGCGGGCGATCACCCTGGCCGCGCAGCGCACCCCTCAGATCGTTCGCCCGACCTTCCTCGGCGCCCACGCCCTCGACGCCGACGCAGATGATCCCCGGACGGCCGTGCATCGGATCATCGACGAGGCCCTCCCCGCCGCGGCCGCGGCATTCCCCGGCATCGCCTGCGATGCGTACTGCGAGGAGGGCGCCTGGACGCTCGCCGACTGTCGCCGGCTGTTCGAGGCGGCGCAAGCCCTCGGATGCCCGATCCGGGTGCACACCGACCAGTTCCACAGCCTCGGCATGACGCGGCTCGCGGTCGAGATGGGCGCTCGCAGCGTGGATCACCTCGAAGCCTCGACGCCCGAGGATCTCCGTGCGATCGCGGCGAGCGACACCATCGCGGTGCTGCTGCCGATCAGCGGGTTCACCCTCGACGACCGCTACGCCGACGGCCGCGAACTCGTGGACCTCGGGGCCGCGATCGTGGTCGCGAGCAACGACAACCCCGGATCGGCACCGTCGGGGTCGATGCCGTTCGCGATCGCCCTCGCCTGTCGCAAGGGCGGCCTTCGCCCGGCCGAGGCGATCACCGCGGCCACCTGGAACGCGGCCTGCCTGCTCGACCTTCAGGACGAGGTCGGATCGATCGAGCCGGGAAAGCGGGCGGACATTCAGGTGCTCGATGCCCGGGACGAGCGGTCCCTGGCCCTTGAGACCGCGGGGCCGGGTCCGGTCGGGGTCATGCTCGAAGGCCGTTGGTACGACACGGGTTGGAGCGATCCCGCGATGTCGTCGGATTGAGCCGCGTCCGGAAAATCGAGAGAACCGCTCTCGGCCAGCCAAAGTCGCCCCTCGGCGAAGTCGATGCATGGGCACCTGCGACGTGCAGGTACCTGTTCATCCACCCGTGGGGCAGACAGTGGTCGCCATGACCCCGTCGGAGATTCGACGGGCGGCCCGCCTCCCCCGGGCTTTCACGACTGGGAGACACCCTTCGATGCAGTACGGCTTCAACACCCCCGGATACGGCCCCTACAACTGCTGCGGCGACAGCTCGACCTGCACCGGCCCCTGCCCCGCCGACTTCTGCTCCACGCCGACCGGCTACAACGGCATGAACGGCTGGAACGGCATGAACGGCTGGAACCCCGGTTTCACCGGTTTCAACGGCTTCACCGGCTTCAACGGCTTCAACGGCTGCGCCCCGACCTTCACCGGATACACCGGCACGAACGGCTGGAACGGCGGCTTCACCGGCTACACCCCCACCTTCACCGGCTACACCGGCACGAACGGCTGGAACGGTGGCTTCACCGGCTACGCCCCCGGATTCTCCGGCTACAACGGCTACAACGGCTTCACCGGCATGAACGGCATGAACGGCTGGAACGGCTGGAACGGTGGCTTCACCGGCTACGCCCCCGGATTCTCCGGCTACAACGGCTTCACCGGCATGAACGGCTGGAACGGCTGGAACGGTGGCTTCACCGGCTACGCCCCCACCTTCACCGGCTACACCGGCTACAACGGCTGGAACGGTGGCTTCACCGGCTACGCCCCCACCTTCACCGGCTACACCGGCTACAACGGCACCAACGGCACCAACGGCTGGAACGGTGGCTTCACCGGCTCCAACACCCCGGGCTACACCGGCTATGCCAACGTCCCCGGCACCACCACCACCAGCAACCCGACCGTGAACAACTGCGGTCCCTGCTGGACCGGCGGCTGCGCGACCGAGGCCGCCTGAGCGGACCGGTCCCACGACTGCACACCAACGCGGCACGGCGAGCCTCTCGCCGTGCCGCGTTCTTCGTCTCGACTACCATCCGCGTCCCATGCTCACCGACGCCCAGGACATCGCCGGAGCCACCGCCGCCGCGGAACGCGTCGTCGAGGTGCATCGTCGCCTCGTCGAGTTCCTCCGTGCGGGCCAGACCCTCGCAGAGATCGACGGCTTCGTCGGTCGCACGCTGAAGGATCTCGACTCCGAGAGCGCCTTCAAGCACTACCGCGTCCGCGGCCATCCTCCGTTCCCCAGCGAGGCGTGCCTCTCGGTCAACGAGTGCATCGTCCACGGCACCCACGACATGACCCGCACCCCGATCGCCCCGGGCGATCTGGTGTCGATCGACATCGGGGTCCGTCACAAGGGCTGGATCGGCGACGCGGCGTGGACCTATGTCATCGAGGCGACCGACGAGATCTCGATGAGACTCGTGGAGTCCGGCCGCGAGTCGCTGCGACTCGGCATCGAGGCGATGCAGCCGGGACGACCGCTCATCGACTGGGCCCGCGCGGTCCAGGAGCACGTCGAGAAGCGGTGCGGATTCGGTCTGGTCCGCGGCCTCGGCGGTCACGGCTACGGCCGCACGCTCCACGGCCCCCCCTTCATCTCGAACGTCGTGCCGAGCTATCCCGGCGAGTGGCCCGACGCCTTCCGGAACTTCAAGCCGGGCATGCTCGTCGCGGTCGAGCCGATGATCGCGGTGAGCACCACGGAAATCCGGAGTGAAGGTCGCGACTGGCCGATCTACACCGCGGACGGCAGCCGGAGCGTCCACCATGAGGCCGACATCCTCATCACCGAGGACGGCCCGCTCAACCTGACCGCCGGCCTCTTCGATCTTCCCGACATCGTCGGAGCCTGACATGTCCGCCGGAAAGGCCCTCCTCCTCGAGGGCATCCATCCAGACGCGACCCCGGTGCTGGAAGCCGCAGGTCTCGAGGTGGTCTCGCATCCGGGCGCCCTCGGCGACCATGATCTCGATGTCGCCCTCGACGGGGCCGCGGTCGTCGGCCTTCGCTCGAAGTCGCGTCTCACACCCGCCCTGCTCGATCGGCACCCGCAACTCCTCGCGGTCGGGTGCTTCTGCATCGGCACCGACCAACTCGATCTCCGCGACGCCGCGAAGCGCGGCCTCGCGGTCTTCAACGCCCCGTTCTCGAACACCCGCAGCGTCGCCGAACTCACGATCGCGGAGATCGTCGCCCTGCACCGCCGCCTCGGCGATCGCAGTCGCGAACTGCACGAGGGCGTCTGGCGAAAGACCGCGAGCGGCGCCCACGAGGTCCGCGGCCGCACGCTCGGCATCATCGGCTACGGCCACATCGGCTCGCAGATCTCGGTGCTCGCCGAGGCGTTCGGCATGCGGGTCGTCTTCCACGACACCCAGCCGAAGCTCGCCCTCGGCAACGCGCAGCCCGCGACGTCGCTCGACGAGCTGCTCGCGACCAGCGACGTCGTGAGCCTGCACGTGCCCGACGAACCCTCGACCCGCGGCCTGCTCGGCGCAGCCGAGCTCGCGAAGATGAAGCCCGGGGCCATGCTCATCAACAACGCCCGCGGCAAGGTCGTCGATCTCGACGCCCTCGCCGACGCGATCCGCAGCGGCCGGGTCGGCGGGGCCGCGGTGGACGTCTACCCGCACGAACCGAAGCGGAACGACGACCCGTTCGAAACGCCGCTCGCCGGACTCCCGAACGTCATCCTGACGCCGCACATCGGCGGCAGCACCGAGGAGGCGCAGGCCGCGATCGCCCGCGACGCGGCGACGAAGCTCGCGCGGTATCTCGTCGAAGGCTCGACGCGGACCTCGGTGAGCGTGCCGGAGGTCGATCTCCCGAGCCTGCATCCCGACCGCCACCGCATCCTGCACTTCCACCGCAACGTGCCCGGGGTGCTCGGCCGGCTGCACACGATGCTGGCCGATCTCGACGCGAACATCACGGCGGAGTACCTGCAGTCCGACCCCGAGGTGAGCTACGTGATCCTCGACATCGAGACCACGGACGTGGAACCGGTGCGGGCGAAGCTCGACGAGATCCCGGAGACGATCCGGGTGCGGGCGTTGTTCTAGTTTGAGCGCTGCGGCAGACCCGCAAGGGGTCTGCCTTGCTTTCGTGGGGCGTTGGGCGTGGCTTCGCCACGCTGGCTCGGGCCGCCTGGCTTTCCTGATCTCGGTCGGCGCGGCTTCGCCGCGCAAGGCCGAGTTCGAGCTGCGGCAGACCCGCAAGGGGTCTGCCTTGCTTTCTTGATCGCTTCAGCAGACCCGCGAGGGGTCTGCCTTGCTTTCGCGCGGCGTTGGGCGTGCCGTTGGCACGCTGGTACGTTCGTGCGACGCGCGCCACCTCGCCAGAGCGAGCATGGCCCGAACGGGCCATGCGCAGCGCTCCAGCAGGTTGGAGCTCCGGCCGAAGGCCGGTGAGGGGGTTGAACCGGATTGCGTGGCCGAGCCCGCGGATTGCGGCCCCCCCATGCACGACCGCCGCCCCGGGGCGGAGCCCGGAGCGGCGGTCGATTGAAGGAGATGACTTCAGGGGTCGCGTCGCGACTCAGCGACGGCGACGGCGGCCGGCGAGACCGAGGCCTGCGAGCGCGGCCACGCCACCGGCGCCGGGGACCGCGTTCTGCGACGGGGCCGACACCGGCGTCGCACCGATGTTCCAGGTGGCCCACGCCTCGGGCGCGGAGACCGTCCAGGTGAGCTCGGTGAAGGTGCCGAAGAACTGGATCATGCCGGAGCCCTCGGACCCACTGAGTCGGTAGATCCCGTTGGCAAGTGTCTTGTCGAGACCGCTTCCAACATAGCCATGGTTCGATGCGCCGTCGTTGTCACTGAGGATGTCGAAGTTCTGGTTGAAGTCCCAGGACGCGGGGACTGAGGAGGACCCCATGGAATAGATCGACATGACGATGTTCGTCACCGGGGCACTGAAGGTGATGGTCTGCGTGAGCGTCCCGTAGCCGATCACCCCGATGTGATCGCCGTTGGTCGGGGCCGTGGCGTTGGCGCTGTTGAAGGTGTTCGCGTCCGTGGCGGGACGGGTGGACCAGAAGTCGGCGGTGGTGGTGCCCGCGACGCTCGCGAAGCCGGACGGTGCCCCGTAGATGCTGCTCGCCCCGGCCCAGGACGACCAGCTCGTGGGATTCACCACCTCGCCGCTGAGCGTGGCCGTCACCTGCGACTGGTCGGGCATCGTGATGGTGCCGGTGGCCGTGGAGGCGTAGGTGTAGTCCCCTGCGGCGCCCCAGGGCGTGACGTTGGCGGTCGAGTCGTAGGACGCGGGTGCGCTCCACGAGATCCAGCTGGTACCGACACCGGCGGAGGCGGACGCAGCGACGGCGAGGGTCGCGATGACGGGAAGAACGGTCGAGCGATGCATGAGAACTCTCTTTCTCCACACCGGCCGCGTGGGACCGGGACGGGAGCGGAAGGACGATGACCGAGGCCTGCCGTGGCCCCCAGTGGGCCCGAGCACCTCGTGTCTGCGGGATGCGACCGACGACGGGAATCCCCTTCGAGCCGACCTGAACGAGGGGAAACCGACCCGGCGTCGGCACGCGATCCGGGACTCTGACGTCCCGTCCCGCGCGAAACAAGAACTCGGCGCCCTCCCGGGCACCGCCAGCGCCCGGACGGGCGCGGGAAGCGCCCGTCCGGGCGCTCTCGATCCCTTCGACTGGCGAACGATCACGGCACCGGCGATCGTGTGGCGTGTGCCGGCCGGCCTCGCGCCGGAGGCGACCGACCGCCGACGACCATCGCGACCGGGATCTCCAGAGTCCGACCATGGCCGATGCCCCACCCGAGTTCTCTTTTCCGCAGAAGCACCGCGAATTCGCGGAGGCCACCATGTCCCTGCAGCGGACGCTCCGGGACACCTTCGCGGAGATCCTGCCCCACGAGTACAGCGCCAGGAGCATCGCCCGACGCCTGTCGATCGGAAAGACCCTCGGGTGGCAGCTGCTCCGCATCGCCACCTCCCCCGATGCCGCCACCATCCTGTCGGCGTTCCCGGGCGAGCGACCGATGACCCAGGTGCTCGAGAGCCTCGGAACGCAGGGCGTCTCGGCCGAGGCCATCGCCGGGCTCGACCGTGCCGCCCGCACGCTTCGCGGGCTCTTCGAGCGGTACGGCGCGTCGTCGCGCGAGGTGCTCACGATCGCGGCGGGTGGACTCGACGACCAGGCCCGCCGCCGTCACCACGCGAAGATGCTCCGAATGCACTTCGAGTCCTCGGTCGCGATCCGCGGCGAGCTGGCGAACGCCCAGATCGGGGCGTGGATGGTCGCGCCGTCGCGCCAGGATCCCTCGCTGGTCGATCTCGTCGGACTCAACATGCTCGACGGATTCCGAACCATCCGGCCGCTCGGCCCGCGCGTCGTCCACCGAGGCGTGAGCGTCGATCGCGACGCGGTCACCGCCGACTGGTCGAAGGTCGATCGCGGAGACGCCGCGGGCATTCCCGCCCTCGTTCCGGTGGCCAGCACGCCCGACCTCGGCGACACCGCCGTCCAGGTCCGATCGTCGCCCCAGGGGTACTTCGTGCTGGCGGACCCCGACGAGCATCCCGACCGGACGCTGACCCTCACGTTCGGCAGCCACATCGAGGCGGTCGGCTCGATCCACCGCACCGCGCAGGATCGGACCGGCGAACTCACCTGTCAGCTGGCGGTGCCCTCGCGGCACCTCTACTTCGACATCCTCTTCCACGCCGACATTCCGCCTGTCGAGCCGGCGGCGGCGCTCTACTTCGCGGCGAACCAGGGTGTGGAGTACGGCGAGTACGCGGAGCTGCGCCGGTTCACCGGGGAGATCGAAGGCCGGTTCGTCCGGAGCCGGAAGCTGCCCGCGGCGGTAAAGGTCGATCCGGCGAAGCACGCCGCGATGCTCGAACACGGCGCGGCGATGATCGACCGGCCGCTGGAGGCGTTCCGATGCTTCCGCATGCACATCGCGTATCCGCCGAGCTACACGCGGGCGGTGGTGCGATGGCTGCTGCCGGATCCGCCCAAAGCCCCCGCCTGAAGCCAGGCCCCCCGCCAATCAACGACCGCCGCCCCGGGCCGGAGCCCGGAGCGGCGGTCGAATGAAGGAGATGACTTCAGGGGTCGCGGCGCGACTCAGCGGCGACGACGGCGGCCGGCGAGGCCGAAGCCCGCGAGGGCGGCCACGCCACCGACGCCGGGGACGGCCGGGGCCGATGTCGAGGACGCCGTGCCGCCGAGATTCCAGGAAGTCCAGACTTCCGGAGCGGAGACGGTCCAGGTGAACGACGAGACCGCACCCGCGAACTGGATCGCGCCGGAACCCTCCTGTCCCGTGAGCACGTAGTCGCCGGCGGTCGGATTGGTCTTCGTGAGTCCCGACTCGATGTTGGCATTGTCGCTGAGAATCGTGAAGTCCTGGTTGAA
>JAUIHC010000581.1 GCA_030432455.1 Phycisphaerae bacterium
CCATCCCCGGCGTCGGCCAGAGCACGACCGAGACGATCGCGAAGAATCCGATCGCCAGCACCACCCGGGCGATGGTGAGCAGGTTGGGAACCGCGCGTCGCATCCCTTGATCCATGCGGAGCACGGTATCCGCGTTGGCGTCGTTCGCACGGCGGGTGTGGAGGGATCGCGACCGCCTTCCCCGGATCGCGGAACGACCCCCGCGATCGGTTGCGACCCCGTGCCCCCCCCCGTATCCTCCGGCACTTTCCGCGGCGGGACGGACGGAGTCCTCCCCCCGCCAGCCGGCCGCGTCGGTCTCCGCGGCTCCGCATCCCGCGGCCACCGGGCCGGTCCCGGTCCGGTCCTCGACTCCGCGAGACGAGTTTCCCAAGGCATGACGCCCACCATCCTCTACCTCGCGTCCCTCGCCGGCGCCGTCGGCCTCTTCCTCATCATGCGGCCCCATCGCCGCGGCACCCGCATGGTCGGCACGATCATCGGGGCCGGTGCGATGGCCTTCCTGATGACGCAGATCCTTCGGTCGCTCGCCGACGACGCGATCCTGCCGGTGCTCGAAGTCGTCTTCGCCCTCGGCGGCATCGCCGGAGCGGTCCGCATGGTCACCCATCCACGACCGGTCTTCGCCGCGATCTGGTTCGTGATGGTCGTGGTCTGCTCCGCGGGCCTGTTCCTGCTGATGGGCGCCGAGTTCATGGCGTTCTCGCTGGTGATCGTCTACGCCGGCGCGATCCTCATCACCTACCTCTTCGTGATCATGCTCGCCCAGGAGGCCACGGGAACCGCGGGCGAGGCCCTCTACGACCGCCTGCCCCGCGAGCCGGTGGCGGCGCTGGTCGTCGGCTTCGTGCTGCTCGCCTCGATCGGCGACGCCCTGCTGGTGGTTGACGGGGGGATCGAGGCCGACCGCCCCGACGCGATCGCAGTCGCCGAGACCGATCGCTGGAGCGTGCTCGACGGCATGCCGAGGCAGCTCGACCGCACCGTCACCGAGATCGTGGCGGCGGAGCCCGGCACCGAGATCTCCGTGATCCGCGGCGAGGACGGGACCGCGATCCGCTTCCTCGACGGCCGCCCGACCGTCGATGTGGATGTCGCGGGTGAGCGTCGGACCGTCGAGATCCCCGAGTCGGCCGCCCCGACCAACACGCAGGCCGTCGGCTGGTCGCTCGTCGCCCGGTTCCCGGTGAGTCTGGAAGTGGCGGGCGTCATCCTGCTCATGGCCATGTTCGGCGCGGTCGTCCTCGCCCGCCGCCAGATCGACCTCTCCGAGGACGAGCGACGGGTCGCCGCGGGCCTCGCGCCGCTGCTCGAGGACGAGGACACCGACTTCGCCGGAGGTGCTGCGTGATCGACGCCGTCTCGCACTCCAGTCATCTGGTCACGAGCCTGCTCGCCGCGGCACCGTCCGCGATGGATCCGGGGGCGCTTCGGGTCGCCCTGCTCGCCAGCGCCGTGCTCTTCGCGGTCGGCATGGTCGGGTTCCTGACCCGCCGGAACATGATCCTCATGTTCCTCTGCACGGAACTCATGTTCCAGGCGGCCGCGATCGCGATGATCGCCTTCGGCCGGATGCACCTCGACCCTCAGGGACAGGTCTTCGTGATCTTCATCCTGACCGTCGCGGCGGCCGAGGCCGCGTTGGCGCTCGGTCTGGTCGTCCTGCTCTATCGCCGCAAGCCGACGCTCGACGCCGAGGCCTGGTCGGAGCTCAAGGAATGCTGAGCGCCATCGCGCACGCGGCCCTCGCCGCCCTTCCGGTCGCCGACGACGCCGCGCA
>JAUIHC010000582.1 GCA_030432455.1 Phycisphaerae bacterium
TTCACCGCCGCCCGGCGACTCGTGCATCGGAATGAAGTAGAGGCCGTTGCTGCCGACGGCACTGTTGGTGGTGACGTAGTACGGGCCCTTGCCGCCACCGATGCAGTCGGAGAAGCGGATGACCTCCGCGGGGCAGGTGATGAGGATGCCGTCGGCGACGACGAAGTCGGTGTCGATGTCGCCGCGGTTGCCGCCGAGGATCGACCAGGAGCCGGAACCGCCGACGCGACTCCAGATCACCGAGGTCGCCGTGTTCCCGCAATCGATCTCTTCGGCGTCGATGTAGCCGTGCTGGATGTCCTGAGCGGCCGCAGTGGCGGCGAGCATGCCGGCGACCACGCCGGCCCACCTGGGAGAGAACTGCATGTTTCTCGACTCCTGAAATGAACGTCGTTGCCCCGCACGTCGCGAGGATCGGGGGGAGTGTGGCGACGCCCGCGTCAGGAATCGTTTCCGTGGCGCAAACCCCGTGTGAACTCATCGAACCTGAGTCCGAGCCTCATCGCAGGGCAGCACAACGACAACGCTCCCCTCCGTACTGTTCCGCTCGCCATGAACACCCCCGAACGACGCCGTGCCTTCACCATCACCGAGCTGCTCGTGGTGATCCTCGTGATCTCCGTGCTCCTGCTGATCCTCTCGATCGCGACTCGCTCCGTCCAGGAGCAGATGCGGACCACCACCTGCCGGGCGAATCTGCGCCAGATCCATCTCGCGATCACCGGATACTGCCTCGACCACGAGGGCTGCCTGCATCCCCACCGCAACCTCACGAGGTGGGAGAGCCCGATCACCGGCGAGCCGCTCGACTCGATGGACGACCAGGCGTACTGGGGCGTCGGCTACCAGGACTACACGGGCGGTCGCGAGATCTTCGAGTGCCCCTGCGTGGACGAGCTCGCCGGTCACGATCTCGCCCTCAACCCCGGCAAGAAGGTCTTTGCGAGCTACGGCCTCAACGGATTCGGCCGCTACAACGACGGCCGATGGGACGACGACCTCCGTCAGAATGTCTTCGGCCATCCGCGGCGCACCGCCCTGTTCGAGCAGAAGTCGGAGGGCGGATACTGGCTGGGTCGCTCGTTGCTGCGGATCAAGGACCCCGCGGGCACCATCCTCTGCCAGGACTCCTACGAGTCGGTGCTGGACGGCAACGGCGACATCTTCGACCACTGGTACCAGTGGCTCGGTCACGGCAAGGACTACCTGCGGCATCAGGATCGATGCTCGATCCTCTGGATCGACGGACACAGTGATCTCCGACCACGCGCGGGCTGGACCGGTCGGTGGTACATCGGCGAGAAGCGGAACGACAGCCCGTGGTTGGGCCAGTGATCGGAGCGGGACTCGGTCGGTGAGATCGGAGAGGACCTCGGGACTCCACCTCCCGGTCCCGACCGGGCGGCGAGGGGTAGACTCGGCGGGTCATCCCCTCACCGGAGTCATCGCATGCGATCGATCGCCAGACTGCTCGCCGCCACCGTCTGCCTCGCCGCGCCCGGCCTCGGCCTGTCCGGCTGCGAATCGACGCCCGCCACCCGCGACTCCGCCGAGTCGCGGATCGATGCCGCCGTCGCGACGCTGGAGACCATGATCCGCCGGGACCCCTCGATCCGCGAAGCGATCGACGACGCCCACGGCCACGTGGTCTTCTCGACCGTCGGCAGCGGCGCCCTCATCGTCGGCGGCGAGGGTGGCGGAGGCATCGTCTTCGAAGGAGGTCGCCCGTGGGGCACCGCCACACTGGCGAAGGGATCGATCGGCCTGCAGATCGG
>JAUIHC010000583.1 GCA_030432455.1 Phycisphaerae bacterium
CGAGGCGGGCTGGCACGGATACCGGGCGGGCCGGATCGCGAAGCGGCTCTACGCGACCGCGTCGAGTCCGTGGGCGGGCGTGATCTCGGAGATTCCGGGGGAGTGAGAGAGTCGAGAGTAGAGAGTAGAAAGTAGAGAGTGGAAAGTAGAGAGTGGAGCGTGGATGGGACAGGCTCCGCGTCTTGCGGCGATGACCGCTTCCGCGGCTGATGTTCGGTGCCGGTCCCACTCTCTCCCCCGCCCTCACACCCATCTTCTCACCCGGGCCGCGTGCCTCTGAGCATGCCTTCCTTCCGCTCCACCTGACGCTTGCGGACGAGATCGAGCGTCGTGCGGCCGATCTGGAACGAGCCTTCCTCCTCGACCACATTGGAGCAGTGCTCCTGCACGAGTCCGTAGAGCAGTTTGAACGCGTCGCGGGGCTGCTGCATCTGATCCAGGGCGTCGACGACGTCCTGCCGCGTGACGGTGTCGTCGAAGAGGCTCATCAGGCCCGGGGTCGCCTCGCCCTCGGCGCACGCCCGCAGCCGGGCGTTGCAGAGGTCGAAGAGCATCGCCCCGCTCCAGACCAGCCGCTCGACGAGGTTCTGCTTGTCGAGCCTCGCCTCGCGGAAGAACTCGGCACTCTCCCGCATGAGTTCGTCGCGGAGCTCGAGCGGCAGCAGGAACTTCATCCCGACGCCGGGCATCTGCAGCACCTTGTTGCGGAACAGCGGCCACGCCAGCGCCTTCATCCGCGCCGTGACCCCGTTCACCGCGACGGGTTCGTCCACGCGATCGACCAGCACCACGGTGCCCGCGACTCCGATCGCCCGAAGCATCTCGACCAATGCCGCGAGGCGTTCGATCCGCCACTCGTCCCCGCCCGCCCCGGTCGGCGGAATCGCGGCGGCGACCTCCGCATCGGGCAGCCGCCGCAGCGCCGCCCGGATCGATTCGGCATCCCGACCGAGCCCGCGGACCGACCTCGCCGCCCGTCGTGCCGCCGACCTGCGTCGCCACGAGGAGACCACCCACCCGGCTCCCGCCACGAGCGAGACGCCGAAGAGCACGAATGCCGGCAGGATCGCCGCCTCGGCCCCGTCGGCCACGGCCCTGGTGGCGACCGCGATGCTCCAGCCGACCGCCAGCACGATCGCGGTGATCGCGGCGGCGAGCAGAAGACCCGCCTTCGAGCCCCCCGGAAGCTGGAGCACGCGACGGAGTCGATCCGCCCGCGCGGTGCCGTCGGGACCGGCGTCGTAGATCGCCTGCAGACGCTGCAACGACCGCCGAGTGGAGATCGAGGTCGCCCGCATCGCCTTGCGGGCGTCCATGAGTCCGGCAAGCGGTCCGGTCGCGGGCGGACGACCGGAGATCACCGCCTCGACGACCGGCGGCACGGCCCCGGCGAGAATCGCGTCGAGATGATCGGCGAGCGTCACCGAGGCGACGGTCTCGGCCGCGTCGTCGGTCCCGAGGCCGCGACCGATCGCCCCGAGCATCGCGTTGAAGTCGTCATGCCCGACGACCATGCACCGGGCCTGGGGATGCGTGTCGTTCCAGCCCTCGATCGCCGACTCGAGCTGGAGCCGCATCGCGGTCTTTCCGCTGCCCCGCTCGCCGAAGACGACCGCCGCGGCGGGGTGATTCGGATCACCGAGGATCTTCTCGAAGTCGGGATGCCGACACCCCGACTCGACGAGATCGAAGACGGCGTCCTGCCGCGCCTCCTCGCCGCGAAACGGGTTTGATCCCAGACCGTGATGACGAAGAAACGCGTCGCTGTTCATGC
>JAUIHC010000584.1 GCA_030432455.1 Phycisphaerae bacterium
CGAGCAGCCCAGATCCGCCCGCCGCGTCGCCCCCCACGCCGCCTCCCGCCGCGTCGTCTCCATGCTGGGGGCGGCGTTCGTCGTGTCGGCGGCGACCGCGGCCGTTCCGGGGGTCGCGACGCCCCCGGCGGCGGCCGCCGACGATCTGCCTGCGACCACCCGCGTCCTCGTGCGGACCGCGCCGAACACCGTGCTCGCCGTCGATCGGGACGGCGGCCCCTGGCTCTACCCCGATCCGGCACGCGGCCGACTGGCGATGACCGACCTGCTGGCCGCCCGCACGATGCGTGACGACTTCGTCGCGGCCGGCCTGCGCGACCTTC
This sequence comes from Phycisphaerae bacterium, assembly GCA_030432455.1. Taxonomy (GTDB): domain Bacteria; phylum Planctomycetota; class Phycisphaerae; order Phycisphaerales; family SM1A02. The sequence goes on from JAUIHC010000584.1 coordinate 324, forward strand.
GACCCGCCCTCGGGGTGCCCGAGGTCGCGGTGCAGGCGTACCTCGATCGGGGCCTCGATCGCTGGCTCGTGGCGACCTTCGACTCGCCCGCGGCGGCGGCGGCGATGGTCGAGGATCTCTCGGAGCTCGCCCCGATGGCGAGCGTGATCGAAGTCGTCGAACTCGACGGGGTGGGCGGGGTCGCCGCGGCACCGCCCGACGATCCGTGGTTCCCGCTGCAGTACGGGATGCGCAACACCGGGCAGAACGTCGCGGGCGTGACCGGCGTGGTCGGGGCCGATGTGAACGTTCTGCCCGCATGGGACTGGACGATCGGCTCGCCGGATGTCGTGGTGGGCGTGCTCGACTCCGGGATCGACCGGCACGAGGAGTACGAGTCCCGACTCATGGCGGGATGGAATGTCCCGGACAACACCGACTCCTTCGCGGACGAGTGCAGCAGTCACGGCACGCACGTCACCGGCATCCTCGGAGGCGAAGGTGACAACGGGCAGGGCATCGCGGGCGTCTCCTGGCGATGCGCGATCCTGCCGGTCGTCGTGACCGACGGGTGCAGCGGCTACGAGTCGTGGGTCGCCGACGGCATCATCTGGGCGGTCGATCACGGTGCCGACATCCTCAACATGAGCCTGCAGTACTCGACCGGCACCCAGCTGCTCGCCGACGCGGTCGCGTGGGCGTCCGACGCGGGCGTGATCCAGGTCGCGGCCGCGGGCAACACCGGCGGGCTCGACGACGTGCAGGCCCCGGCGAGGTTCCCCGAGACGATCGCGGTCGCCGCCACCGACAACACCGATCATCGGTGGTCGAGTTCGAGCGCGGGCCCGGAGATCGACCTGGCCGCACCCGGATGGCGGATCTACTCCTGCGCGTCCACCTTCAACTATGTCTACAAGAGCGGCACCAGCATGGCGGCACCGTTCGTGAGCGGCGCCGTCGCGCTCATGCTCTCCGTGGATCCCGAGCTCGATCCGCTCACCGCGAAGGTGATCCTGCGATCGACCGCCGAGGATGTCGAGTCGATCGGATTCGACGATCTCACCGGCAGCGGGCGGCTCGACGTCGCCGCGGCGGTGCTGGCCCTCGATCCGACGCCGCCCGCGGCGGGCGACCTCGACCGCGACGGACGCGTGGACGGGCGCGACTTCGGCATCCTGCTCGGGTCCTGGGGCGCCTGCCCCGGCGACTGCGAGGAGGTCTGTCCCGGCGACCTCGATGGCGACTGCACGGTGAACGGCATCGACCTCGGCCTGCTCTTCGCCGACTGGACCGGGTGAGTCCCCGCGGTCGCGTCGCCCCGGAGCCGATTCGTCCCTCGCCGACATTCCGACTCTCATACCCGCACCTGCCCCCCGCACCCTCGCCCCGGACCCGATCCAGACATGTCCGCCGACGCCGTCCTCGCCGCCCTTCTCGACCACCGTTCCATCCGTCGATTCCGACCCG
>JAUIHC010000585.1 GCA_030432455.1 Phycisphaerae bacterium
CGACTTGGTGAATCCGATGAGGCCGGCCTTGGCGGCGGCGTAGTTGGCCTGCCCGGCGTTTCCGGAGATGCCGCTCACCGATCCGACGTTCACGATGCGGCCGTACCGGCCCTTCATCATGGGGCGGGCGGCGGCCCGGCAGGCGGAGAAGATCGAGCGGAGGTTCACATTGATGACCTGATCGAAGTCGTCGTCCGACATGCGGAGGATCAGGCCGTCACGGGTGATGCCCGCGTTGTTGACCAGCACATCGAGTCGGCCCGAGGTCTCGGCGACCTCCTCCACCAGTTCCCCGAGGGCGTTGCCGGCCCCGACATCGCAGGCTCGGTACTCGGCCGAACCCCCGGCGTCGGTGATCTCCTCGACGAGCGACGCCAGCGGATCGACGGATCGGGCCACCGCGACGACATGCATCCCGTCCGCGGCGAGGCGGGCGGCGATGGATCGGCCGATGCCGCGGCTGGCTCCGGTCACGATGGCGAGTCGATGGTCGATGGCTGGACTCCGGGGCCGCGTCTGCAAGGACGCGGACTGAGGCGTTGGGGGCGGGATTGTAACGAGAGTGTGTGATCTCGCTCGGGTCGGCGGCTCATGGTCCGCGGCATTCTCGGGAATCCCGCGTCAAAAGAAAGGAATCGCGGTGCCGGGGGCACCGCGATTCCAAGGGAGATCGGTTGTCCGGAAGGCCCGATTCGACAGGGCGTTCCGGGCGGGGTGGTCGTCAGCGACCGGTGGGGCCGCCGGGGCCCTGCGGGTTCGGGTCGACGATCGGACCCGTGGGACGCTTGCGGCCGGGCTGTCCGCCGCCGCCACCGAAGCCGGGGGTTCCCCCGGTGTAGCTCGAGTCGTCCTCTTCCTCCGACAGATCGGTGGACGGGATCTCGATGATCTCGTCGGGCTCGGTCGCCCGGGCGAGCTCGTCGGCGAGGATCTGCATCCACGCCGCGATCCAGTCGTCGCCGCTGAGTCGGTTGACCATGTCCGGAGGGCAGGGGAGGGCGTCGAAGCTCGAGCCGCCCGGTCCCGACGGATCGCCGGAGACCTCGTAGGACCACAACTGCGGTTCGAAGCTCGTGCCGACCATGACCAGCGCGAGGGCGCAACTGCCGACCGTCGGGTCGGAGCCGGTCTGCACGTTGATCATTCCGATGTTCGAGGTGGCGTCCGCCCATTCGCCCGACTCGACCATCCGCTCCAGCAGGAGGGCGTCGGTGGCGCTGAGCATCCCGGCCAGGGCATCGGCATCGCCGCGGGCGAAGGCGTCGAAGAACCGAAGGACCGCGATCCGCTGCTCGGTGGTCTCGGGAGCCTGATCCTCGGTGAGGTTGACCCGGGGATCGATGGCCAGCTGCTGCATGAGGTCCGCCACCGGCGTCGCGGTGGGGGCGGGCGGCGGGGGCGGCGGGGCCGGAGCGGTCCGCTTGGGCTGGACCTGGGCCACCGGCTCGGGCTCGGGCTCGCTTCCGCAGCCGGTTCCGAACAGGAGCGCGGTGGCGGCGGTCAGGCCGAAGAGATCACGAAACAGGCGAGGCGTCTGGTTGGTCATGGTTGATGACCTCCACGGTCTTGTCGATGCGGCGGAACAGGCCCTTGAGCACCTTGCCCGGGGCGAGTTCGTGGACGGCCGGCCGATCGTCGTCGTCGGTGTCCGCGAGGGCGGCGGCCAGCGCCGCGCAGTCCTGAGACCATCGTACCGGGCTGGTGAGCTGTTCGATGAGTCGGGTCTTCAGAAGTTCCGGATTGGCTGGGTCGTGCGGCTCGCCGGTG
>JAUIHC010000092.1 GCA_030432455.1 Phycisphaerae bacterium
AGTTGAGAAGCCCGGAGGTGAAGTTGACGCCTTGAAGCGTCCAGAACCCTTCGCGCCGCACGGGCCGGATGGTGGTCCAGAAGAGGGCGCCGTTGGCGATCTGGCTCGCGACCGAGGTCGCGAGCAGACCCGCGAGCAGCCAGGGGTCGGCGTCGCGGAGTCGCTGCCAGCCGTCGGCACCGCCGTCGAGGGCCCCCTTCACGCACCAGATCACGAGGGCCAGGCCGATGAGGAATCCGACGATCTGCAGGGCGAGGCGTCCGCCGCTCGGAAGCTCCGGGGTCCTTCCGGGCGAGGCGTTCACGACCCCGCACTCCGTCGGACGGCCCGACGGTGGCGACGGGTCCGTCGCCATTCCCGCAGCATGGACGCGAAGGCGCTGATCGCGTCCCCGACGCCGATCTTCTTGCCCTCGGCGAACGATCGCGGGTCGTAGGAGACGGGGAACTCGACGACGCGGGCGCCGTGGCGGGCGAGGGACGCCGCGAGTTGCGGTTCGATCGCGAAGCGGTCCTCGTCGAGATCGGGCAGGATCCGCTCCAGCATCGGGACGCGGACCACCTTGTAGCAGCACTCCATGTCGCTGACCTGGAGTCCGGTGAGCGTGTTGGAGAGCCGGGTCAGCATCCGGTTGCCGAATCGATGGACGCGTCGGATCGCCGAACGACGCTCCCCGGTCCAGCGGTTGCCGAAGGCCGCGTCGATCGCGGCGCCCTGCTGCTGGAATCCAGCCACGATCGGCACCAGATCGCCGGGGGCGTATTCGAGATCGGCGTCCTGCACGCCGACGAGGTCGTCCGGGGCGGCGGTGTCGACGGCGTGCCGGAATCCGGTCCGCAACGCCGCGCCCTTTCCGCGATTGACCTCGTGCCGAAGGAGCACCGCACCGAGACGCTCGGCAAGCAGCCGGGCGGACTCGGCGGCGGGGTGGTCGCTCCCGTCATCGACCAGGATGACGCGGGCCGACCATCCGTTCGGCCACGGACAGCCCTGCACCCGTTCGACGATGGTGCCGAGGGTCGCCTCCTCGTCGAGGAACGGGATGACGAGGTGCAGGACGGGCACGGCCGGCTTCCGCGGATGGCGACGGGGTCGGTTCGATCAACTCTCGCCGCCGCGGTCGTCGCCGTCGGCCACGGTGTTCCGCATCGCGGTGTCCGCGATCACGTTCTGCATCCGGTAGTAGTCCATGATTCCGAGGTGGCCGTCGCGGAACGACTGCGCCATCGCCTTGGGCACCTCGCTCTCCGCGAGAATGACCAGCGCCCGGTTCTTCGCGGCCTCGGCGGTGTGCTCGGCCTCCTGCGCGATCGCGAGGGCGCGACGCTGCTCGGCCTCGGCCTGATACCGCTTGGTGTCGGCCTCGGCCTGATCGGTCTGGAGCTGGGCGCCGATGTTCGCCCCGACATCGATGTCGGCGATGTCGATCGAGAGGATCTCGAAGGCGGTCCCCGAGTCGAGGCCCTTCTCGAGCACCGTCTTCGAGATCCGGTCGGGGTTCTCCAACACCTTCTTGTGGCTCTCCGCCGAACCGATCGTCGAGATGATGCCCTCGCCGACGCGGGCGATGATCGTCTCCTCGGTCGCACCGCCGACGAGTCGGGCGATGTTGGTCCGCACGGTCACGCGGGCCCGGGCCTTGAGCTGGATGCCGTCGCCCGCGACCGCATCGATCGTGCTGCGACTGGAACTCTGGCTCGGACAGTCGATGACCTTGGGATCGACCGAGGTTCGCACCGCTTCGAGGATGTCGCGGCCCGCGAGGTCGATCGCGGTGGCGCGGTCCCAGGGAAGCTCGATCTTCGCCTTGTCCGCGGCGATCATCGCGCGGACCACCCGCTCGATGTTGCCGCCCGCGAGGTAGTGGGCCTCCAGCTGGGCGGTGGGCAGGTCCAGGCCCGCCTTCTTCGCCGAGATCCGGTTGAGCACGATGGCGGCGGGCTGGACCTTCCGCAGTCTCATCATGAAGAGATCGAGCAGGCCGACCGGGGCGCCCGAGACGACCGACTGGATCCAGAGTCCGATGAACCGTCCCATCACCGCGAGGATGATGAGCAGGATCAGACCGACGATGACGAGCAGCACGATCTGCCAGGCGGGCATGGGCGTTCCTTTCGATGAGCGTGCAGTCTACGGCGTGCGGTTGCCGCCGTCGGCGGGCGGAACGCCGCCCGCTCGCACCGATCGGACCTTGATCTGGTTGTCGAGCACCGCGATCACCTCGACCTCGGCCTCCGCGTCGATCACGCCCGATTCCGCCAGGGCATCCAGCCGCCGACCGTCGAGCCGGATCACGCCGACCGGACGCAGGGGGGTCACGGTGCGGGCGATTCGACCGACCAGCGAGGCATCGGTCTCGTGGGTCGTGCGGCGACGGGTCTCGATCTCCTGATCGATCTCGTCCTCGTCCAGCCCGCGGCCGTCCAGATCCTCGGTGCCCCCGAGGATGAGACGCCGTCCGATGGGGGTGCGGGACCAGAGTTTCACCCCGTAGATGAGCAGGAACGGGGTCGCGATCAGGTAGACGAGCAGTGCGAAGCCGCCGGCGGCGGGGGAGTACAGGAAGAACGAGATCACCGAGGCGATCGCGGCGAGCCCGCACAGGATGCCGAGCATGCCGCCGCTCGGGATGAAGAGTTCCACCGCGAAGAGCACGAGGGCGAGCAGCAGCAGGCCGAGGCCGATGCCGATCCAGGAGGCGTCCGGAACATCGGTGGCGGCCGCCGCCGCGGGTGCCGCGGTCTGGGCGAGGTGCAGGAGCGCGTGCGTCATCCTCGATCGATCTCCACACGGACCCCGAAGCGGTCCGAAGCGACGACCCGGACTCGAGCGCCCCGGTCGATGAATCCGTCCTCGCTCTGGGCGTCCACCAGACGCCCGTCGATCTCGACGCGTCCTGCAGTGCGGAGCGGGGTGGCGGCGGTGCCGATGGTTCCGATCGCGATCGCCGTCGCCGTGTCCGACCGAGCGGCGATCTCCGCCCCGTCGCCGATCTCGTCGGCGAGGATGATCCGGGCGCCGAACGGATTCCTCGGCAGGGTTCGCCAGAAGAGCCAGCTCACGGTGCCCGCGGCGAGCACGCCGATCAGGGTGGCCGCGATGCCGCGGAAGAGTTCATCGCGGGCGGCGGGGTCGAACGGATCGCCCGACACGAAGGTGCCGACGAGGCCGGCGAAGAGCAGGAGGCCGCCGAGGACGCCCGCGACCCCGAAGCCGGGCAGGAAGAACAGTTCCGCGACGACGAGCCCCAGTCCGATCACGACCACGACCACCGTCCACCAGTCGGAGAGGCCGGCCAGGAGCGGGGCGCCCAGCACGGTCACCAGGGCGGAGATCGCCACGAGGCCGAACACGCCGTAGCCCGGGGCCGAGATCTCGAGGAAGAAGCCGATCAGCATGACCGCGATGAGCACGGCCCGCACCGGCCAGAGGGTGAGGAATCGAACCAGCCCTTCGGACCATGTCTCGTCGAGCCGGATCACGGTGGTCGCGCCCATGAACAACCGAAGATCGGCGTCGGTCGCGATGGTGTCGCTGCTGCTCAGGCCGTAGGCGACCGCCTCGTCGGCGCGGAGCACCAGGAGTTCGTCGGGCGAGACGACCTGTCCCAGGTTCTCCCAGTCCGGAGCGTCGGACCGATCGAGGATCGGTCGTCGCGAGGGCATCTCCTGCCGGAAGTCGATGGCGGCGGCTCGTGCCTCGGCGAGGTCGTCCGGATCGGGCGTCGCCGAGGGGGGGAGCGGCACATCGTCGGCGAACGGCGAACTGGAGATTCGCTGCTCGTCGTACACCGGCGCGGGCAGACGCTCGAGCCGGGTGGCGACGGGCCGCTCGCCGAAGATTCGTTCGTACTCGGCGGCGTCCACGAAGAGAAGGTCGCCCGTCGTGCGGTTCCGGATCAGCCAGAGCTGCACATCCACTGCGACGAACGCCTGCACGAGCTTCTCGTCCCAGCCCTGGCGACGCGCGTCGTACACGAGTTCGGAGAGGAGCGGGGCCTCGATCTTCGCCCGTTCCGCGGCGGGCAGGTTGCGGAGTCCGACCAGGGGCATGCCCTGGATGGGGGCGGCGTCGCCGAACCTGCCGGTCGGGGTCGTGACGATCTCGCGGCACGCCAGCGCGATGATGGTGCCGGCGCTGAACGCCGTGGGGCGGATCCACGCGATCGTGTTGGGGGGCGCCTTCGTGCGGATCGACTCGAGGATGTCGAAGGTCGCCATGAGGTCGCCGCCCGGAGTGTCGATCTCCAGCACCACCGCGTCGGCACCCCGACGGGCGGCCTCGTCCAGTCTCCGGTCGAGCGATCGGGTCGTGATTCCGTCGATCGGACCGTGGATCGAGATGACCGCGAGCGTGCCGGCCTGGCGTCCCGCGGGCACCGCGGTCGGCGTCTGCTCGTCGAGACCCGGGGCCGCGAATCCGAGCGTCAGCAGGAGGCATGCGATCAGCGACGCGACGACGGTGCGTCGGTGGTCGGTCGCATGAAGGCGGCGAAGCGGTGGCCCGGTCATCGGGTTCATGGTACGACCTTGGAGTCGCCGCCGGATTCGACGAACACCGCCCGCGACCGAGGTCGCGGGCGGTGCCGTGGTTCGGGCTCGACGGTCGCCCGTCGAGGGTGGTTCGGAGCGTCTCCGGGAATCAGTCCCAGGAGATGTTGTCCTGCCACGCCAGGAGGGGGGCGTTGACGTTGTCGCCGGACACCTCGACGCCGGGGCCGCCGATCATGCAGAGGAAGACGTCTCCGCCGGTGCCGGCGGCACCGTTGTTGGCGATCTCCTCGGAGAACAGGCCGTCCGGCGCGTTGTTGATCGGCGCCAGCTGCTCGGGGAAGAAGGTCTGCGCGAGTTCGGTGTGACCGTCGCCGTAGCAGATGTTGCCGACCCACTCCTTGCGACCGCCGTGGATCTGGAGGGTCTTCGACCGGAGGTACACGTTGTCGGTGTAGTCCGAGCCCTCGACGCCGCGGTTGCCGACGAGCGCGTGCCGCGAGTTGAGGCGGTTGCTCCAGTTCCGGTCCTTGCGCTCACCGGTGAGCAGCATGGTGCCGTAGCTGGTGTGGCAGGTGCCGTTGAGGTCGGCCTGCATCCGAGTGACGTTGTCCGTGTCCCAGTAGACGTCCTGGGCCGGCGAGTACGCCTGGATGTCGTAGATCGGGTTGGCGATCACATTGGCCGAGGCCTCGCTCGGGCTGACCATGATGTTGGGGTTGAAGTACTCGAGCGTGACGCAGGCGCCGTAGAGGTTGGCGTGCGTGTTGAGGCCCGTGTTCTCCTTGCCGCGGCCGGGGATGGTGCCGGTGCGGTCGATGAGACCCGGGGTGGGGAGCGAGTCGGTCCCCTTCTCGGTGGCGTAGGTGAGCCAGCCCTTGTAGATCTGGTTGAGCTGGGTGCCGTCCTTCACCTGCCGCGCGGTCGCACGGGCCTTGGCGAGGGCGGGGAGGAGCAGGCCGAGGAGCAGGGCGATGATCGCCATGACCACGAGCAGCTCGATGAGCGTGAAGCCGTGTCGCTTTCGCATGCTGGAAGACTCCATTCAGTCGGTGGGTTGAGTTCGAGAATGGTCTCGAGCGTCGTGGATCAGTCGCGGAGGTAGTCGTAGATGGCGAGGGGGCGCGGATCGCCGCCACCGCCGTCGGTCACGACCTCGTTCATCGCGAGCCAGGCGTCGCCCTGCTTCCAGTTGCCCTGGAGGCCGCCGCACTGCTCGAACTCGGCCGCGAAGATGTTGTCCTGGATGATCGAGTCGAGGCCGCACTCGTGGGCCACGTTCGGCGGGAAGAAGCTCTTGGTGAACTCGACGTGGTTGTCGCCGAAGCACACGTGGCCCTGCCATTCGCGGTCCGGACCGTGGAAGAGGAGGGTCCAGCTGTTGGTGTAGTCGGCGCCGGTGGTGATGCCGTCCTTCGTGCCGCGGTTGCCGAGCACGACCTTCGAGCTGTCACCGGTGTTCCGCCAGGTGTAGTTCCGGCGGTCGCCGCACATCATGCTGTGGGCGTAGGAGCAGTGGCTGCGGCCGTTGGTCGGCGGACGGTTGATCTTCGAACGGAAGATCGCGTTCGGGGCGCCGGCGGGCTGGGTGCCGGGCGAGACCTGCGCGGGGTCGGCCACGTCGCCCATCCAGAAGGTGTCGGCCGCGGGGTTGTAGGCGTTGAAGTCGTAGGCGATGGAATCGTCCTGAGCCTCGGTGCCGTACGGGGAGACCACCGGGTTGGCCTCGGAGGGGCTGACCACGATGTCGGTGTTGAAGAACTCCTGCGCGATCATGGACGAGTAGAGGTGACCGGTCGAGTCCTTCTTCCAGTTCTGCGGACCCTTGCCCGGCACGCGGCCGAGCTGCGGGTGCGTGAACCGGTTGATGCGACCGGGCATTGGGAGATAGCCGCCGGAATCCGACTCGGCGAAGATCATCATCGCCTTGTGGATCTGAGCGAGCTGGTTGGCGTCCTTGACGGTCCGGGCGGATGCCTGGGCCTTGGCAAGGGCGGGAAGGAGCAGGCCGATGAGCAACGCGATGATCGCGATGACCACCAGCAGCTCCACGAGGGTGAATCCGTGACGCTTTCGCATGGGGATGTGGCCTCCGTGTAGCCGGTGGGGAGAAGAGTCGGAGAGGCCGGAACGGAACCGATTTCCGAACCGGTGAACGTCGCCGGTGGCGACGGTCGGGACCGGGGGGGATGGGGGCTCGTCCAGGAGTGGAGGAACCGCCGCGGGGGACGCTCGTCGCCATGTCCGCGAGGGGCCGGGGAGGCCGATCACAGGTCTCAGGTGGGGCGATCCTCGACGACGACCATCTTCAGGTCGAGCAGCGGACGGGTGGTTCCGGTGAGGAACGCCCCTGCGTGCCCGATCCATCGATGCCGTTCGGGAGGGAGCGGCCTGGACGAGACTCGATGGCGAATCGAGTCGATCCGTCTCCGAGGCGGGGTCGATGCCGGTGGTGAGCAGGGGCTCGGGGCGTCAGGCACCAGAACCCGCGATTCACGCGTGCTGGTGCCGGAGAATGCCCGTGCTTCAGGGGGCGACGGGGAGGAGGACCGAGAGGTCCGCTGCCCATGCCGGCTGAAGACGACCGACGGCTCTGGCATCGACTCCAACGGATGGAGTCGGATCTGGATGTCCTGGGCGGCGGCTCATGATCACCGGCGGAATGGGGGAGACCGGAATGTCCGGTCGCCGATGCCGGCGGATGAGAGGGCGGGTGAGCGAATGAGACTCGCGGGAATGATGAGAGGCGAGTCGGAAGCCCCGAAGGGCGGCTCGAATGTCGGGCCTGAAGGAGGCCTTCTGAATCGTGCCGCAGCCCAGCGTGTGGATGTCACCGTCCGAGTCGGACGGACGGCATACGGTAGTCCGCACGAGGGCCCTGTCAAGTTCCGCCACTTGGTCGGAATCGACGGAGATCGTTCGTGCATCGGGCATCCGCCCCGGGCTCCGATGGTCCGGTACCGTCCCGCGGATTCCCTCGGAGCCTCCGCATGAGCACCATCGAGAGCCGTCTGGCCGACCTCGGCATCGTCCTTCCCGATCCTCCGAAGCCGGTCGCCTCGTACGTGCCGGCGGTCCGGAGTGGCGGCCTGCTGATCGTGAGCGGGCAGCTGCCGTTCCGCGACGGAGCGCTGATCGCCACCGGACCGGTGCCGTCGTCGGTTTCGATCGAGACCGCGTCGGAGGCCGCACGGTGGTGCGGCATCAACGGACTGTCCGTGGCGAGGATGGCACTCGACGGCGATCTCGACCGCATCCGCCGCGTCGTTCGGCTGGGGGTCTTCGTCCAGAGTGACGACCGATTCGACGCCCAGCCGAAGGTCGCCAACGGGGCCAGCGATCTCATGGTCGAGGTGCTCGGCGACGCCGGGCGGCACGCTCGGGCGGCGGTCGGGGTCAACGCCCTGCCGCTGGACACCTCGGTCGAGGTCGAGTTCATGTTCGAGATCGCCTGACCGACGGGCGGGCGGTGATGCCGGGGTCGGAGATCGGGGTCAGCCGGTGCTGCTCGCCAGCAGCGCCAGCAGCCCGAGGTTCACCAGCAGGCTCACGATCAGGCCGGCGATGATCGCCATCTGCAGGCCGCTCATCCCCGAGGAGCCCGACGAACGGACCACCACGGGTTCGTCGGCGGTGTCGCGGGCGATCGAGGAGACCACCGAGGCGATGTCGAGGGCCGACCGGGCGTGGCGGGGCGACTGGCCGTCCGCCACCAGATCGAGATCCTCGATCAGTTCGGCCGCATTGCGGTACCGGTCCCGCGGGTCCTTGGCCATCATCATCTCGATGATCTGGGCCAGGCCGCTGGAGATCGCGGGATTCGCCTCGTCGGGAGGCACCGGCTGGTCCTTGAGGTGTCGATGCATCACCTCGGAGGGGTTCTTGCCGGTGAACGGGACCGATCCGGTGACCATGTGGTACAGCGTCGCCCCGAGCCCGTAGATGTCCGCCTGCGGACCGATGTCGACCTTGCCTCGGATCTGCTCGGGAGAGATGTAGAAGGGCGTGCCGAAGGCCCGCCCGGCCTCCGCCTCCGCGGCCTCCTTGTCGCTCAGGGCCCGGGCGAGTCCCAGGTCGGCGAGCTTCACCACGCCGTTGCTGGTCATCATGATGTTCTTGGGCTTGATGTCGCGATGGATGAAGCCCCGTTCGTGCGCGTGTCGCAGTGCCGACGCCACCTGCCGGGCGACCGACACCGCCTCGCGCTCGTCGAACTTCTTGTTCGCGACGATCCGGTCGTAGACCGTCTCGCCGTCCACAAACTCCATGACGAAGTAGTGATGCTCGCCGGAGTTGCCGACGTCGAAGGCCGCCACGATGTTCGGATCGTTGAGCTTCGCCGCCGCCCGTCCCTCCTTCTGGAAGCGGGCGATGAAGTCCGCGTTGTCGCTGTAGCGGCGGGGGAGGACCTTGATCGCGACCAGGCGATCCAGCGACAGCTGGCGGGCGAGATAGACGGTCGCCATCGCGCCGGCACCGAGCTTGCGGACGATCTTGTACCCGGGGATCCGCTGGGTGCTGCGCTCGGACTCGATCTCGCTGCGGAGGCGGTCGATCTGCGAGGGCGTCATGTAGCCGGACCCGAGGAGCACGTCGGCCAGACTGCCGCCGGGATCGAGTTCACGGCGGTTGTGTGCCTCCTGCAGCTCCGCCTCGCTGACCAGGCCCCGCTCGACCACGACGCGTCCGAGCATCGTCTCGAAGCCGCTGCCCGCGCGACTGCCCGACTCCGGCGGCTGGCCGGTGGCTTCGGAGGGCTTCTTGTCGGAGTCCTGGGTCAAGGCTGGTCTGGGGAGGAAGGGCGGAAGGGCGGGGGGCCGAGAGCCGCTGAACGGGGCGTTGCGGAGGACGCCCGGCCACGAGTCCGTGAATCGAGGACTATTCTCCGTCGTTTCCACGCTGTCAAGCGGCGGCGAGGAAGGTCACGCGTCCGGACAG
>JAUIHC010000586.1 GCA_030432455.1 Phycisphaerae bacterium
GCGGTGAAGGTCCGACGGCCGGAGCGGATGGTCTGCTTCCTGCACATGGCCCGGACCGGCGACTACGCGGTGAGCGATCACCCGCACGTCGAGAACTGGTCGATCGGCGATCAACCCTGGCGGCTCGCGAATCAGCAGATCGCGATCTGGGCGGCCGAGGGCGAGCCCGTGATCGATCCGCTCGCCCAGTCCAACTATGGGTTCGTCGATGGATCGACCGGCACCCGGCGGTTCGAGGATCTCTACGAGTCGCTCGATCGCAACGCCTTCGATCCCGAGGCGACCCCGCCGGATGCGGCAGGCTGACCTCGCCGTCGGATCCACCCCTTCAAGAACCCCTGTCGGCGCCCGACGGCGCCGGATCGGAGCATCATCCATGAGTGTCCCCGGACTTCCCACGAGTCGTCCCTCCGCCTCGATGTTCGCCGTGCTGGCGTGCCTCTGTCTGTCTCCGGCGATCGCGACCTCGGCCCACGCCCAGCATCAGGGCGACATCGGAGTCACCGTCGTCGATGATCGACTGGAGGTCGTCGGCCCGCTGGGCGGCGAGGCCACCGACGGCGTGTTCCTCGGTGTCTTCGGCGACACCGGTTTCCCGGGCTTCACGTCGAACCCCGGGTTCGACGCCGCGCCGGGCACGCTGCCCGCCGGTCGCATCGGATTCCGGGCCGTCGCGGGACTTCGTCGCTGGGACGGCGATCTCGCGGTCTGGCTCGATCCCCCGCAGGTCGGCGAGCGGCTGCGGGTCTCGTTCATCTCGCTCGCGACCGTGGTGGACGACACCGCGGTGGACGGTTTCGATCTCGCGGTCCAGCCCGACGGCGGTTGGCATCGACATGTCAACTTCGAACTGCTCGACGATGCCGACGGCTGGCGCGAGCCCGGGGTCTACCGGCTCGATCTCACGCTGTACTCGACCATGGGACTCGCCGACAGCGAGCCCTTCACGATCGCCTTCGACTTCGACGCCGATCCCGCGGAGGTCGAGGCGGCGCTGGCCTCGCTCGCCCCGGGCTCGCCGTGCCCGGCCGACTTCGACGGAGACGGCACGGTCGGCGGCGCCGACTTCGGCCGGCTCCTCGCCGCCTTCGGCACCGCGGATGCCGCGGCCGATCTCGACGGCGACGGGGTGGTCGGCGGCGGCGACGTCGGTCTGCTTCTCGCTTCGTGGGGCGCCTGCCCCCAATGACGCTCGTACCTGCGGCCGGGTGCGTCGCCCGACCGCGAGTGCCACCGGTACGAGGGTGGCATCGATTCCAGTTCCGGACCCGGACCGAGAGTGCCGGGTCGTCGTTCCCGAAAGGAACCCGTTTCATGCATCCTGCACATCACTCGATCCATCGACTCCCCGCCTTCGCGAGCATCGCGCTCGCGGCCGCCGCGTGCTCCGCGGCGACCGCCGCCCTCGAGGAGGAGCACTACGACATCGGCGTCTGGAACGACGGCGGCGTCCTCCGCACCGGCGGATGGGATCACGACACCGAGACCCTCGCGGTCTCGAGTCTTCGCGTCTTCGAGGCGCACTTCGGCGAGGATCCCGCCTTTCCGTTCTCGATCGACGAGCCGGGTGTCGGCGGGGTCGCGGACGATCTCGGGCTGACCGTCGGATCGACGCTCACCCTGCGGATGGCGGCCGGACTGGGCGTCTGGAACGGAGCGGGCTACGACGCCGCCTCGACCTCGATGACCGCCGACTACGGTCCGATCTCGATCGGGTCCGGTCTCGGTGGCGATCTCGACTTCCTCATCACCGAGGACTACGAC
>JAUIHC010000093.1 GCA_030432455.1 Phycisphaerae bacterium
AAGAGCATCGAGATAGGAATCGCGACCGCAACGAGCAGGCCCGCACGGATGTTCCCCAACAGGAGAAGCAGGACGACGATGACGAGCACCGCACCGATCACGAGGTTGTGCTTGACCGTCTCGATGACCTTCTCCACCAGGAGTGTCCGGTCGTAGACGATGTCCACGACGACGTCAGGTGGTAACGATGGTGCCAATGACTCGAGGCGATCTCGTAGTTGCTCGGTCACGACACGGCTGTTCTCGCCCATTAGCATGAACGCGAGACCGAGCACTGCTTCACCATCGCCGGATGCCGACACGGCCCCGCGGCGGATCTCGCTTCCGATCTCGACATCCGCAACGTCACGAATGCGCACCGGCGTACCGTCGCTGGATGCGACGACGATGTTCTCGATCTCCTCGAGCGTCGCGACCCGAGCTAGGCCGCGCACAACTCGCGCCTCACCCGACGTCACGAGCTGGCCGCCACCGACGTTGGCGTTGTTCTTCCTGAGCGCCTCAAGCACGTCATCCAGCGTGAAGCCAAACTTGATGAGCGATTCGGGCTCGACGACGACATGGTACTGCCGCTCGAACCCGCCCCAGGAGTTGACTTCCGCCACGCCGGGGACCTTGCGGAGTTCGGGCTTGATCACCCAGTCGTGGATCGTGCGAAGTTCCTCCGTCGAGCGACCGGGGTCATCTGATCGCACGATGTAGTGGAAGACCTCGCCAAGCCCGGTGGCAATCGGTCCCAACTCAGGTCGCCCGACTCCTTCAGGAAGCTCGACCGTCGAGAGACGTTCGGTCACATACTGCCGCGCATCGATGATCCGGATCTCGTCGGTGAATGTTGCGACGACCTGGGAGAAACCGAACTTCGACACTGAGCGAACGTTGTGCAGGCCGGGGAGCCCGCCGATCGACAGCTCGACGGGAAGCGTGATCTGCTGCTCAATCTCTTCGGGGCTGAGAGCGGGCGCCACCGTATTGATCTGCACCTGGATCGGCGTTGTATCGGGGAACGCGTCGATTGGGAGCTGCGTGAGGCGGTAGACGCCCGCGGCGGATGCCAACGCGAACAGCAGGATGACAAGCATCCGGTTCTTCAGCGAGAATTCAATCAGGCGGGTAAGCATGTCGGCCTCGGATCAGTCGTCTACGCAGCCCGCGCCGAGGCGAGACTTGAGGAACTCGGTCTTCATGGTGAAGCTCCCGCGAGTGACCACCGCATCGCTCTCGGTGAGACCCGCCAGGACCGCGACGGTACCGGCAACGCCCGGTGGCCCCAGATCAACGCGCCGCGCGGCAAAGAGATCCGGCTCTTGCTGCACGAAGACGAACGGCAGCCCATCGATGCTGTGCACGGACTCACCCGGAACGAGGAGCGAGTTGCTGACGTTATCCAGCACGGCCGCGACTTCGGTGAACATCCCGTGTCGCAGGATGCCGTGTTCGTTCGGGACCGTTGCGCGGGCTCGTACCATGCGCGTGCGTTCGTCGATCTGCGGACTGACCCAGGTGATCTCGCCTTCAACTCGGAGCTGTGGCAGGGCACGGACACTGGCGACGATGGCACCGCCTCGAGCGATGTGGATGGCCTGCTCTTCCGGCACGGCCAGCTCGATCCACATCGTCGAGAGGTCGGCGATCTCGAACAGCGATCCGCCCGAATCGACCGCCTCGCCAAGGACCGCGGCTCGTTCGACGACGGTGCCCTCGAAGGGCGCCCTGACGTATAGGTCCGATGACGACGACTGTGACTCGGCGATGTCGCCGATCTCACTATCGGTAAAGCCGAGATTCAGCAACTGCTGATGGGTTCGGCGCACCGTGAGTTCCGCCAGGCGCCGAGCGGCTTCGGCTTCCTGGAAATCTCGTCGCGCGGCGATGTTCTCATCCACGAGACGCTGTTCGCGATCAAACGTCGTCGTCTTGATGTCGAGCTCGGCAATCGCGGACAGGTACTCCGACTTGGCGTGGGCAACACCAACGGAGTTGACAACCGCGAGGATCTGTCCAGCCTCCACGGTCTCGCCTACATCGACACGGATGTCAGCGAGCACTCCGGACGCCAGCGGTGTCACTTTCGCTCGCCGGTTGCCGTTGTACCGCACTTCGCCGAGGAGCCGGAGGGCTGCCGCGGCATCGCCACGACCAGGTCGCTCGAGCGTCAGCCCGGCCAGATCCGCAGACCGCGCAGATGGCATCCGGACGAGAAGCGAGTCGCCGACGCCGAGTGACGCCGCGAGCTGCGGCTGGCAGATGCCGCATTCGATCTCGGGGACCCCGTGCTCGTTGCAGAACAGTGCGGGCGCGCCCGCGGGACTCGGCGCAGCCGATGCATCGCCGCGGAGCGCCGGATTGCACAAGTGACACTCATCCTCATAGAGGTGATGCTCTTCGCAGTAGGCCCGCGACGCGTCTTCCAGTTGTGGCTGGCAGATCCAACACCGATCCTCGTACCTATCGTGCTCCCGGCACCACAATCGTCCCGTCTCCCGTTTGGATGCGTCGCAGATGAAGCACGTCTCATCGACACTATGCCCGTGCGGGCCCTTGGCCGCCGACTCGTCGTCTCCGCCGGATGACGCGCGCGACGGGTCGCAGAGGAAGCACTCATCCTCATAGAGGAAGTGCTCCTCGCAATACGGTCGTGATGCGTCTTCCAGTTGGGGCTGGCAGATCCAACAGCGGTCCTCGTATCGGGCGTGCTCCCGGCACCAGAGGCGACCAGCCTCTCGCTTGGACGCATCGCACATGTAGCAGGTCTCGCCGGAATCATGTGTATGTGCGGCCGGCGTCACAACAGACTGCGGGGACTCGCCGGATGGCGCCGAGGAGTCTGTCTCCTTGTCGCAGGCGGCGAGTACAAACGCCGTGAAGACGAGGCCCGCAACAGCGGGGCCCCTGAACCAGTGGAGTCGAGTCATCGTCATGGTGTGTCTCCTAGATGCTCGGAGGCATCGGGCGCACTCTGTCGGAGAGTGCTCATGGGCGCCGAGATGAGTCCTTCAACCTGAACCAGCGCGCTGTGGTATTCCGCCAACGCCTCCAAGCGTTGTGCTTCTGTGTCGAACAGTGTTCTTTGGGCGTCGAGGACGTCGAGGTACGGGAGCTTGCCCTCGTCGTACGCGCGTCGCGTCGCGTCGTATGCATCGCGTGCAGCCGGGATGAGTGCGGAGTCGATGGACTGCGCTTCGTGGAACGCCGCGGTTAGCCGTGAGTGTTCTCGCACGAGTCGGGTGGCCAACTCGCGCTGCGACGCCCGGCCCTCATCGAGCGCTTGCGCGGCACGCAGGCGAGCAGCCAGAATGCCGCCTTGGTTCCGATCGAACAACGGGAGGGGCACTGACACCCCTCCGACGAGGGCCGCGTCATCAATCTCGTTGACGTAGCGAATCCCGAGGCCCGCATTGACGTCTGGAACGGCCTGCGCTCGCTCAAGCTCAACGGCCGACCTCCGTCGTTCGGTCTCAGCGACCCACCGTTGAACCTCGGGATGTGATTCGATGCGGTCGGTCAACTCGTCAAGAGAAGGGACGTCCATGACTTCGTCCAATGATCCGAGGGCGGTCCCGAAAGCAGGATTCGTCTCATCCCACATGCCGCTGAGGTCTCGACGAGCAGCGTCAAGCTCCCGCTTGAGGCGGTCGGAGGCGATGCGCGCTGACTCGCTTTCGAGCCTTGCCTTGATTTCGTCGATCGGGGAAACGTCACCAGCCTGGACTCGACGGTCGATGACCCGCCGGCTCTCCTCCGCGAGTGCCCTTGCGCGTTCGGCGAATTGCACCTGCTGCTGAAGCTTGAGGACACGAACGAACCGTGCAGCGGTCTCTGTCACGACGTCGAGCCGCTCGGCCTCGTAGTCGAGCGCGGACACCGTCCACGCGCTGTCGGCAACCTCGATGCGGCGGTCCTTCTTTCCTCCCAGTTCGATCAGTTGGCTGAGGACGAGCGTTGTCTCCAGGGCATCTGTTCCGCCAAGCGCACCAGTGCCCGCAAAGTTCTCGAGTTCGAGTCCAATCTCGGGGTTTGGCGACAAGCCGGCCTGCAGCCGATTCGCCTCCGCGAGACGCGGCTCCCAGGCGGCCGCGCGAAGCGCAGGATTGCTCAAGAGCGCCGCGGCGAGCGCGCTCCGCAGCGTCAGATCCCCGGAGGTCGATACTGCTTCAGCGGCCTGTCGCGAATGATCGGGATTCGCTGGAGGCGAGTACCTCGGCAGCTCGCGCAGCAGAGGACTCGACTCTGGCGGCTCGAAATCGAATGGTGATGGCGCGCACGCAGAGAGCGCGATAGACGCCAAGCCGGCAATGATGAGTGAGATGGGGAACGACCGCATGGACTCCGCTCGACTGGAAAAGAGCCGCTCGGCACATGCCGAGCACTGGGTGTGAAATGAGCGCCCCAGAGGGCGCGACAGCCCAGATCTTTTCTAGACAAGCAGGATCACGGATCGAAGTCGGGACGTACCGGTGACGCAATGCCCCGGCGCATGCGCTCTCTCAAGCATCCCTCGGCGCGGCAAGACGAAACGTTCGTCGCGAAGTTGGTGGAAGGGAATCGCCGCCAACGTCGGAGAGAATCGAGACGCGTCTTTCTCCGCGCGGTCGAGTGCCAGGGTGGTCTCGCCACCGAGAGGCGCGGACTCGCAGCCGTCAGCACATACCCATGCGTCGAGCGCTGGATCGATTGACTCCTCGTCTACCGCTGAATCGCCGTTGCACGATTCGCAGCAGGAGTCGTTCGTGTCGCAGCAGAACCGGTGTCCGAACTCGACGGTGGTTGTCCCATCGGCACATGAGCACAGGAAGCGCGGACCGAGCGTGCTGCCCAGGGCGAACCAGGCGGCGAGCATGATCGAGATGACGGGGTGCAATCGCATGGGTACAGGAAGCCGCAAAATCCGACTATCGCCTTGACTATTACACCCTATCGTGTAATTGTCAAGGGCGGTCCAGCACTTCCTGGGTCGATTCTGGATGCGGATGATCTATGGACACCTGTCGACCAAAACCGCCGTTGCCGGCTCGTTCGCTCATCGACGTCGGGGAAGCGGAGCGCCTCGGGGTGCTTTTCAAGAGCCTTGCTCACCCGACTCGGCTGCGGTTGCTCCACGCCCTGATCCGTGCGGGGGAACTCAACGTCAGCGACCTCGCGCGAGAGGTCGAGATGACCACTCAGGCCGTCTCGAACCAGCTCCAGCGCCTGGCCGAAATCAGCGTAGTGACCAGTCGTCGCGACGGGCTCCAGATCATCTACAGGGTTATCGACCCCTGCGTGCCGGTCCTGCTCGAGCGGGGCTGGTGCCACATCGACGAGTTCGACGAGGTTGCTGGGGCCAGGGCGAAGACCGGGTGAGGTCGGATCGCTGTTAACCGCCTCGAAGCCGCTATCATGGTGCCATTCCCGGTTCCCAACGGTTTGAAACCGTTCGGTTCGGGGAGTTTTCGCCCGCCGCCTCGTTTCGAGGCGGCGTTTTTCTTGGGAGGGCCTCCCCGCCGCGCGAGTCCGCACGGGCGATCGTGACGGCGTTCCCGCCATCGACATGAGGTTCGGTGTCGCCCTCCCCGGCCGGGTTTGCGGATCGGCCGTCACCGCCCGTACCCTGTCCGGCCGAGGCGAGTCGTGCCGCCCCCGCCCGGTGTCCGCCACCCGCGAGGCCCCGGATCAGCCTGCACCTCTCCCCGGAGCCTTCAGACATGTCCACCGCCCCGAACGCCTCGCGTCTCTTCAACGCGAGCTGCCTCGCCCTCATCGTCACCGCGATGAGCTTCGCCATTCGCGGTGGAGCGATGGCGAGCTGGACCGCGGAGTTCGGCCTCACCAACGAGCAGGCCGGCTGGATCAACAGCACCGCGTTCTGGGGATTCACGCTCGCGATGGTGTTCGGCGGTCCGCTCTGCGATGCGATCGGCATGGGCCGGATCGTCTGGATCGCCTTCGTCGGTCATCTGGCGGGCATCCTGCTCACCATCTTCGCTTGGGACTACTGGAGCCTCTTCGGCGGCACCCTGCTCTTCGGCATCGCCAACGGCTCGGTCGAGGCGGCGTGCAACCCGCTGATCGCAGCGATCTATCCGACGAACAAGACCACCAAGCTCAACCAGTTCCACGTCTGGTTCCCCGGTGGCATCGTGATCGGCGGCCTCGTGGCCTTCGGACTCGACAAGCTCGGACTCGGATGGAAGGCGCAGTTCGCCACCATGCTGCTGCCGCTTGCGGCGTACGCGTTCCTCTTCCTTCGACAGTCGCTCCCCAAGACCGAGCGGGTGGACATGGGCGTCTCGACCGCCGAGATGTTCGCCGCGTGCCTGCATCCGGTCTTCATCCTGATGGTCGTCTGCATGCTCGCCACCGCCGCCACCGAACTCGGCCCCGGTCAGTGGATTCCGGCCATCCTCGAGAACGCGGGCGTCTCGGGCATTCTGGTGCTCGTCTGGATCACCGGCCTCATGGCGGTCGGACGGCAGTTTGCCGGAGCCTTCGTGCATCGACTCCAGCCGCTCGGCATGCTGCTGGCGAGCGCGATCCTGAGTGCCGCCGGGCTCTTCCTGATGAGCCGTTCCCAGGGACCGGTGCTCTTCGCCTCGGCCACCGTCTTCGCCTTCGGCGTCTGCTTCTTCTGGCCCACGATGCTCGGCTACACCAACGAGCGGTTCCCGAAGACCGGGGCGCTCGGACTCGCGATCATGGGTGGGGCGGGCATGCTGAGCGCCGGGTTCGTGCTTCCGGTGATCGGCAGGTGGTACGACGACGGCATCACCAGGGCGATTCCCGAGGGCACGACCATCGACGCACTCAAGGCCGCCGAGGCGGGCACGCCGCAGGCCGTCGAGTGGGCGACGATCCAAGCCGACGCGGGGCTCCACGCGCTGGGGCAGGTCGCGTGGCTCCCGGTCGGACTGACGGTGATCTTCCTCGTCCTGCTGCTGGCGTCGCCCCGCGTTCCGCAGTCGGCCGAGGCCTGAGGAAGGCGCGTGATCGTCGAGCCGATCCGGTTCAGCCTCGGCGGCGTCTGCGACTCCGGCCGGTGACCATGCTCGTACCGACCAGAAGCGTCACGGCGCCGGGAGCGGGGACCACGGTCGCTGAGAACGAGGCGGTGGCGTAGTCGGTGACCAACAGCACCCCGGCGTCGGTCGCGATGCCGTCGCTCTGGATGGCTCGCAGGATGTCCTCGTCGCCGACCGCGCCCCCGCTGAATGCGGTCGTCATGTCCCACCCGAGCGGACCGTCGTAGCTGCCCGACGTGAAGCTCTCGAAGGGTTCCCAGGTGCCGAACCCGATGCGCAACCCCTGAGCGTCGCTGGTGTAGGTCCAGACCGCGGAGTTGGCGACGAGGGCTTCGGTGATCGCGGATCCGGTGTCGCCGACCAGGACCGATCCCGAAAGGGGGCGGACATTGAAGCCGCTGGGCGAGCCGGGCTGGATGTCGGCGGTGTTCGCGATGAGCGACCAGATCACCGTGGTGTCCGTGAACGAACCACCGGCGACACTGCCGTCGGCGCCGGTGAGGGTGAACTCGTAGGCGATCAACTCGGCGGTGGCGGACGCCGCGGCCGCGCCGACCCCGAGGGTGGCGATCGTCGTCGTCAAGGCGACTCGCATCGCGATCCGAGACCTGGAGTGGGACATCGTCTTCTCTTCTCCCGTGGCTGGGGGTGCCGATTCGATGCGGCCGCCGGTGGCGTTCCGCCCTCTCCCAGCCTAGCGATTCGTTGCCTTGAGGGAAGATCGATCCCTCGAACAGGTGATTCTCGGCCGTTCTCCCCACGGGGGGTGAGGCGGTTCGCTCAGCGGCCGCACGAGCCCCACTGGCCGAGCAGAAGACCCAGGTCCGCCCCGTTCACCACGCCGTCGCCATTGAGGTCGGCGGGCTGGATCGCGGTGCTCGGCACCGCACCCCAGCCCGCGAGCATGGCCCCGAGATCGGCACCGTCCACCTCACCGTCGTCATCAAAGTCCGCGGTGCAGCCGTCGTTCGGTGCGATCGTGACCCGGAACATGAGGTTCGAGGCCGCGGTCGGCGGAAAGTCGGACACGCCCTGGCCCTCGGCGACGATTCCGCCGTGAAGGATGGCCACCTCGATCGGCCCGCCTTGCTCCCGAGCCGCGACGAGCAGGTTGTCGAGGTCGAACATGTCGGCCTCGTCGCCTGAAACCGACGGGAAGACCATGGTCTCGGTGCCGTGGAAGAGAGGCTCGTCGGCGTCCGAACGCAGGGTCGGAAACGAGGCGTCGAGCAGGAGGTGCTGCGACCACATGTCGGTGGTGGGGACGTAGCGAAGCGCGAAGCCGCTGTTGTCGTAGGGGAGGTTGCCGCTCTCCGCGATCGTGCCGTTCACCACCACCGCGTAGCCGATCCCGCCGAGCGAGACCAGCCAGTTGGCGCCTTCACTCGCGGACCAGAAGGGCAGCGTGGCACTCGCGTACGCGGCGAAGCCCTGCCGGAGGGTCGCCGGGTCGGCGGGATCGTCCATGGTCATGTCGCCGTCGGCGCCGACGAGGATCGGGACGGTCCAGATGCCCGGGCTCGGTCCCGGCGTGAAGGGGCCGGCGGCGGCGATGGCGCCGATGGCGCTGGACGGGCCGTTCGGAACCCGCGCGGGAAAGACATTGAGATCGCGACGCCGGGCCCATGAGGCGGCCGCCGACTGTCCGAGGAAGCTCACGGTCGGCGGTGTGGCCTCGAGATCGACGGCGAAGCGTCGGACCTGTCGGGAGTACGACTGACCTGGGTTGCCCGGCGTGCATCCGTAGCCCTGCTGGAAACTCTGCCCCAGACAGAGTCGGAACTCCTCGCCGTCCATGGTGGGCACCCGCTGCAGATCACCGCCGGTGAGGGTGAAGAATGTGGTGGCGAGTTCCCCCGGAGCATTCGCCGGCGCATCGACGAACGCGATGTGGTCGGCGAGCATCGAACGATCGCCGATCGTCCAGTCGATGATGCCGGCGACGTCGATCACGCGCAGGGTGTCGAAGGTGCGGTACCCGCCCGAGGGATCGACGCCGTAGCCGCCGACCACGAGGAGGCGACCGTCCACCTGCAGGTGGAGGGTGTTGATCGACGCCATCGCGGCCTTCCGATCCGCGGTCAGACCCGAGTTCGCCGCATCGATCGATCGCGTGTGGACCTCGCCGGTCGAGAGGTCCACGACCACGAGGTCGCGGCTGAAGTCGGCGGGCGGGAAGTTGTCGGTCGGGCTGCAACTGAATCCGTGAAGCCCCGACGACTTGCCGCCCACGAAGAGCAGGCGGTCACCGAGCCTGGCGGTCGCGGCGGAATGGATGGCCGGAAGCGGATCGCCGGTCCACTCGATCGGTTCGATCCGCAGGTCGAACGGAGCACCGCCGACGGTGATCGGCGACAGGGTGTCGGTCTGATTGTCGGCCCG
>JAUIHC010000094.1 GCA_030432455.1 Phycisphaerae bacterium
GCTTGGGAGATCGCACTGGCCGTAGACGTTGTATCCCCAGCAGGCGAGCGAGCCGTCCGCGAGGAGCGCGACGGTGTGGGAGCCGCCCGCGGCGACGCTCGTGACGGGGTTCTCGGGGGTGCCGATGCCGCTTGGGACATCGGATTGTCCATAGTCAGTGGGGCCTCCGTCGTTGGATCCCCAGCAGGCGACCGAGCCGTCCGCGAGGACCGCGACGGTGTGGCGGTAGCCCGCGGCGACGCTCGTGACGGGGTTCTCGGGGGTGCCGATGCCGCTTGGGACATCGCACTGGCCGTGGTAGTTCCGTCCCCAGCAGGCGACCGAGCCGTCCGCGAGGACCGCGACGGTGTGGTAGTAGCCCGCGGCGACGCTCGCGACGGGGTTCTCGGGGGTGCCGATGCCGCTTGGGACCTCGCACTGGCCAGAGTTGTTGTATCCCCAGCAGGCGACCGAGCCGTCGGACAGCAGAGATACGGTGAAACCGTTTCCCCCCGCCACCTGCACGACCACATCATCCGGCCCGATCTGCCGGTTGAAACTCGGGCTCCCCCAGATCGCAAAGTTGCTCCCGGTCGGGTCCACGACCTGAGCGGTGGCCGGGCGGGCCGCGAGCGTCGTCGCGATCACGAGCAGCAGCCACAGGAGTCGGGTGCGCACGGGCTCCGCCCCGCGGCCACCGCGAGACGGGGTCATCGCCGACACAGTCGCCCGCGGGGCGATGGTCATCTCTTCTGGGTTGGTCACGACAGGTCCTCTCGCGTCGTCACTCGATCGTCGTCGGGCCGTCGCGCGATGCGACGCCGCCCCGCAGAGCATAGCCCGGATTTCACGAGATTCGAGGCGTATCCGGGTGCCACGACCAAACCCGCCGCGGTCCGCCATGCTCGCGATGGACGCAGGGGTGCGAACCCACGTCCCGTCCGCGACGACCGATCCGCTCGAGTCTCCAACCCCGTCCGTGGCCCTCCGTGGTTGAACCCGTTCTCCGCCGACGCGACGACGCCCCTACCCCAGCGCCGCCTCGCAGGTGTTCCGAAGCAGCATCGCGACCGTCATCGGGCCGACGCCGCCGGGGACGGGGCTCAGGTGACCGGCGACATCCTTCACCTCGTCGAAGGCGGCAGGCGGAATCCGGGTGTCGGAGGCGTTCAGCTGAGTCATGTCGGGCTCCGGGCGGGTTCACTCAGCCGGAGTCCCGGTCAAGCAAAGAGTCGCCAGGCCGCGTCGAATCGCGTGCGATCGGACCTCGCCCTCGCGCCCGACCTGACCACGGATTCTGGACCGACGCCTGAGTCTCCCCAGAGGTCAGCCTGACGGCCAGATCACTCGCACACCCCCCACGCGCCGAGCAACAAACCGAGGTCGGCGCCATCGACGTCGCCATCCACGTCGAGATCCCACGGACAATCTTCCCCCTCGCCGCACTGCTGCCCGGCGTAGGCCAGCCACGCACCGAGATCGCTCCCCCCCACCAGACCATCACCGTCGAAGTCGGCCGGACATCTGCACAAGTCATTGCCACCGGCATCCTCGAATGGCCCTTCGATGTTGGTCGGAACGTTTTCACAGACGATCGATTCGGCGAGAACAAGATCAGTCAGGGTGCCGGCGATCCAGATACCACCACCCACCGCGGCGGCATTGTTCACGATCGCAGAGGCGACGACCGAGGCCGATTGCCCGGTGCTTGCCCAACTCACGCCGCCGCCGCCGTTGGCGGCGGCGTTGCCGTCGAGGGTGCAGGCGATGATCGACGGCATGCCACCGAAGAGGTGGATCGCGCCGCCGTTGTTGCCCGCGGTGTTGTCCTCGAACACGCAGTCCTCCAGCACGCCGCCTTCGGTGCGGCTGAACTGGAAACCGCCGCCGTCGAACTCGGCGGTGTTGTCGCGGAACACGCAGCGACGGAAGACCGGTGCAGCCTTTCTCGCGTAGACCGCGCCGCCGTAGGGCGCGGTGTTCAATTCGAAGACGCAGTCCTCGACGGTCGGTGAACTCGCGAGGGTGTGGATCGCACCGCCGACCATGGTGCTGCCGAACGGCGTCCCACTGGTTCCGTTCCGAACCGTGACGCCGCGAAGTACCGAGTCCGGACCTTCGCCGGTGACCATTCGGACGATGCTGGAGCCTGTGATGTAGGTGCCGTCGAGGATCACACTGGCCGGGTTCGTGACATCACCCTCGATCATGACCGCCTTCCCTTGGAAGTCCACGACCTCCTCGTAGATTCCCGGTGCCAGACGAATGGTCCAACCGGACTCCGCGTAGAGGATCGCCTCGCCGATGGACGAGAAGTCGCCGGGCACGTGGACGACATCCCCTTCAAGGCAGTCTGGGACGCCATTACCATCAGCATCCTCATCGGGAACGCCACAACCGCATGCGCCCGGATCCTGCTTGGCCGGATCCGTCGGGCACCCGTCGGAGCAATCAGGCGATCCATCCCCATCGGAGTCCACTGGCGGATCGCCGGCGACAAGTACGACTGTGTGGGTGCCGCCGGTCTCCGTGAACGCGAGTTCGCCGAGGCCCGGAGGAATGGCCCCCTTGCCACTGTCCAGACCTCCCCACGCATGGAACCGACCCTCCCGATCGATCGCGAGCGAGCAGAACCAACCTGCACTCACGGACCGGGCCTCCAGTCCTCGCGGCACTTGAAGCTGGCCCTCGATGTCTCGCCCCCAGCAGACGATTTCACCGTCCGCACGCAGGGCGACCGAATGGAAGGAACCGCCATCGAGCATCACGACATCGGCCAGTCCATCGGGCACCGCGCACTGGCCGTCATCATTCCGGCCCCAGGCCACCACCTGCCCTGACTCGAGCAGGGCCATGGTGTGATAGTCACCGGCCGCAACCGCCACCGCGGGCGGCAGATCGGCAGGCACCGACGACTCTCCGAATTGATCACGGCCCCAGCAACGGACCTGGCCCGAGGCCGTCACGGCAGCCGTATGAAATCGCCCGCCCGAGACTGAAATGCAGGTCCCCAGATCGGCCGGCACATCGGACTGACCGTAGTTGTTCCTCCCCCAGGCGTGCACCTGACCGAATTCATCGAGCACGAGCGTATGACCCGCTCCGCAGTCGACATCGACGATACGGGGCAGGTCCGTCGGCACATTGCATTCGCCATCCGTGTTGCGGCCCCAGCAGAAGATACGTCCGTCGCTGGTGAGGGCGGCCACGTGGTTGCCTCCTGCGGACACGTCGATGCACGAGGGCAATGACGTCGGGATCGCGAGCTCACCGTGCGAGTCCTCGCCGAAGACGACCACCTCGCCGGCGATCCCGCACTCGTCGGGAACCCCGTCGAGATTGCAGTCATTCGCCGAGCCGTCGGCGATCTCGGTCGCATCGTCGATGCCGTTGCCGTTGCAGTCGTCGGCGTCGCTGCAATCAGGAACGCCGTCCCCATCGAGGTCCTCGTCCGGGACACCGCAACCACAGGCGCCTGGCTCGAACTTGAGCGGATCGTCGGGACAGCCATCGAGGCAGTCGGCGAGACCGTCACCGTCGCCGTCGAGATCGGTGATCCCGCAACCGCAGTCGCCGGATGCGGTCTTGAGCGGATCCAGCGGACAACCATCGACACAGTCGGGAGTACCGTCACCATCGGAATCGGTGTCGGATACACCGCAGCCGCAGTCACCGGGTTCCGTCTTGGTCGCATCGTCCGGGCAGGCGTCGCAATCGTCCACCGCGCCGTCGCCATCGGAGTCGAGTTCGCACGAATCAGGCTCGCCGTCGCCATCACAGTCGGTACTCACCCCCTCGACGACGATGTCGAGAAATGCCGTACCCAGTGACGCGGCGAACGAATCCGCGGTGGTGTCCTGAATCCGAATCCTCCAGGTCCCGCCAGCCTCGAATCCTTGGAAGGTGTCGTTGAAGGTCGGACTGAAGCCCGCGTCCACCGGAACATACTGGCCCTCCGGGATGGTGCCGCCGGAAACCGTCAGGCAGATCGTACGCCCCCCCTGCGCGTCATCCCGGAACTCGTAGTCGCCGACGAAATCCCAGTCCACGCCACACAGCACCGCGACTGGCGCGGCGACGATCTCTCCCCCACGCTCCTGCTCCACCTCGATGAAGAGTTGCTCGGCCCAGGGGTGATGGAAGTCCCGCAGGTGCAGTCGCAGTTCAAGAATGGCCCCAAGTTCCGGCACGTCCACCTCGAAGTCACGGATGCCCTGATCCGGGACGTCTCCTCCGGTGATCGCGATCCGATGCAGGCGCTCGCCACAACCCACGTCCTCGCACTCATCGGGAACGCCGTCGCCGTCATCATCGACACTCGCCCCCGACGCGATCTGATCGGCGTCGGGCACGCCGTCGTGATTGCAGTCTCCGGCCTCGAGTCCGAGGTGTGCGGCAAGGACGTTCATCTCCTCGATCGAGACCAGTCCATCGAGGTCGAGGTCGGCCACGGCACACGGCTCATCGGGCGAGACCACGCTTCCGACGCACACGGCAAGGCCCTGATAATCAAGGACATCGACATCACCGTCATCGTCGAAGTCGAAGTCCTGCCGCCCCAACGAACGAAGGAACCGCACCAGCGCATCCTGCGAGGTGGCGTCGAGATCCTCGAAGGCGGCAGCTGCGGCCGCCCCCTCCCCAGTCGGCCCGTGGCGCTCGATTGCGAGCCGGACGCCATCCTCGAAGTCAAGGGCTGGCACGCTGCCATCGTGCATGAGCTTCCTGCGGTAGCGAAGCCCCCAGAGTGGCGGCGTACGGAAGTCCTGCCCTCCAGCGTTGCCGGCCGGAATACCATCGGCAATGGTCGGCATCTCATGGAGCAGGAAGTCGCTGTACGGACGGATCGAGACCCCTTGCAAGGCCTCCTCGACACCAACGTCGGTCGTGACGAATGACGGTCGATGACAACTGGCACAGCCGATCTGCTCGAAGATCATCTCGCCCAACATTCCACCCCGCGGCGACTGCGGGGGAGGCGACATGAAGCGTTGGAAAGCGGTGACTTCTTCGAGAAATCCGGCGGCGACGTCGGGGATCTCGGGATCGGCCACGGTGTCGCACGATCCCGAACCCGCGGGGGCATTGGCCGCGTTGTCGTGCGGAATCAACAGGCTCGTCAGGCCCAGTTCATTGTGGGCAGCATCTGCGGAGAAACTGAGGATCGACGGAAGCTGGGCCTTCCATCCGAATCGCCCCACCATTGGTTCGCCAGGCGACTCGAGCGCCTCGACCCAGTTCGCGAAACCGCGAACCCCGTCACCATCAGCGTCTTCGGGATCTTCGAAGGCCAGGATGTCATCGGTGCCGATCGCTTCGATGAGCCCGTACCCCATGGCCCCGAGCGTCAGTCGCCGCGTATCGATGTTCGCGCCAAGGGGGACCTCCTCAATGCACGCCGGGTCGATGGCATTCGCCTGTCGAACCGGTCCGCCGAGATCGTGCATCGGATCGAAGGCACCCGTCGTCGGGTGAAGGAAACCGAACAGGTTCACGGTGGTTGTACCACCGCCGCCGAGTGGTGAACTGTGGCAGGCGGCACAACTGGGAAGATTGAAGACCGGACCGAGTCCCTCCTCGGCGGTGAAGACACGCTGATACGCGGCCCGCCCGGCCTCGTACATCGCCAACTGGGACTCCGTGAGCCCCGGTAGTGGCTCGCCGGCGGTCGGCTGCATCACGAGTTCATCGGCGTTCAAGGCCGATGCCAGCGCCACGGCGATCACGATTCCAAGCGTTGCCGACGAGCCGCAGATCGTCGAACCACCCGTGGAAGCCGGACCGACCGAGTCGATCACACCACGATTCCGGTTGTCGTACATCTCTTTCGCCTTGAGGAAATCTCGAACATCGGGGATCGAAGACGTCTGCTGAGAGACGCTGCCACCGAGGCTACGAACCCACTGCCACGGACTCCAATCCAAAATGCGCAAAAACAACCCGCCGAGGCGGCGACTGTCGGTTCTTTGCGTGATTCCTCCATCCAACCGCCGCGGCCCGCCATGGGCGTCCCCGGACCTCGACGTCACCCCCACACTCGAACCCCACGCAGCCCCCCTACCCCAGCGCCGCCTCGCAGGTGTTCCGCAGCAGCATCGCGACCGTCATCGGGCCGACGCCGCCGGGGACGGGGCTCAGGTGACCGGCGACATCCTTCACCTCGTCGAAGGCGACATCGCCGACGGTCTTGCGGGTGCCGTCCGGTCCCTTCACGCGGTTGATGCCGACATCCACGACGACCGCCCCGGGCTTGACCATGTCACGGGTGATGAGTCCCGGCACGCCCGCCGCCGCGACCAGCACGTCGGCGGTCCGGGTGAGACTCGCAAGATCGGCGGTGTACTTGTTGGTCGAGATGACCGTCGCCTCGGCCCGCATGAGCAGCACCGCGATCGGCTTGCCGACGATGTTACTCGCCCCGACGATGACGCACCGCTTGCCGCGCAACTCGATGCCGGTCGATTCGATCATCTCGAGACTCGCGAGCGCCGTGCACGGCACGAGGCTGCGGCGGCCGTAGACGATGTTGCCGATGTTGGCGGGGTTGACGCCCTCGACATCCTTGTCGGGATCGATGAGCGACTGGATCCGCTCCGCCTCGACGCCCTCGGGCAGCGGCAGGTGCACCATGATCGCGGTGACGTCGTCGTTCTTGTTGAGGAGCAGGACGCGGCCGGCGACGTCCTCGTAGGTCGCGGTCGCGGGCAGGCGGTGCAGGTGATACTCGATGCCGACCGCGGCGCAGGTCTTCCGCTGGTTGTGGGCGTAGATCTCGGCGCCCTTGTTCTCGCCCGCGAGGACCGCGTCGAGCCGGACCGGTCGCTTGCTTTCAGCGACCCGTCGGGCGACCTGGCGGCGGACCGCGAAACTGAGTTCCTTGCCGTCGATGAGCATGGGGAGAGGGGGAAGAGACTGGAGGATGGGGATTGGGGATGAGAATGGGGATGGGGACCGTGGATGGTACGGGGTTGCCGACGGTGTCGTCGGGGTAGGATTCGGGCATGCGCTGGATGACTGCGATCGTCGTGTTGCTGCTGTGTTCCGGAGGGGCGTTCGGTCAGGAGGCTCCGCCCGACCTGCCGCCGATCGCTCGGTCGCGATTCGCGGTGCCCGCGTCGAGTTTTCGTGAACTTCGGATGATCGGCGAGCCCGCGCCCGCGCCGCGTGCCGGGGAGACACTGCACGGCGAGGCGATCGACGCCTGGGCTCCCGGGAACACCACGCTCCTGCTGTTCTGGTCGCCCTTCGTCGAGGGAGCGGGCGAGCATCTCGCCCGGCTCGCGGAGGTCGGTCGGGAGCAGGATCACATCGAGATCGCGTCGATCGCGCTCGGTCCGAGAGATCGCGTCGAAGCGGTGCTCGGCGACCTCCCCGGCCGCAACCCCACCGCCCCGCGCACCGTCGTCGATCCGACCGGCGCGTGGCGGGACGCCTTCCTGAAGCCGCTCGGACTCACCGAACTGCCCGCGATCGTGGCGATCGACGGCGACGGTCGAATCCAGTTCCACGGTCCGCTTCGCACGAGCTCGATGGCACTCGGTTCGCTGGTGTCGCAGACCTTCGACCCCGCCGAGTACACGCGGAACGCCCTCGAGTACGGGGCCCGGATGAACATCTCCCGCCTCGTGAACGAGGGCCGGGCCCGGGCGCGGCGCGGCGAACTGCCGTGGGACGCGGTCCTCGGGATGCTTCGCGAGGGGATTGCCCTCGATCCGCAGAACACGCCCCTGCGGGTGCTGGAGTTCGATGTGCTGCTTGCGGACGCCGATCGGCCGGACGAGGCGTACGAGGTCGCGCGGAGGATCATGGCCGACTTTCCGACCAGTCCGCTGACCCTGAACGACCTCGCGTGGCACATCGTCTCGTTCCCGAACGTGTCGCGGCGCGATCTCGACGTCGCGCTGGAGGCCGCCCGGCGAGCCAACGCGGTGCAGGGACGACTGGACTCGGGCGTGCTCGACACCCTGGCCCGCGTCCATTGGCTGCGAGGCGACGCCGCGGAGGCGATCCGGCTTCAGCGGATCGCGGTCGGCCACGCGCCGGACACCTGGCAGGGCGACGACACCCGCGAGAACCTCCGGGTCTACACCGACGGCTCGCTCGCACCCGGTGACATGCCGCGACCGTACCGCTCGCCGAGAACGCCGGGCTGACCTCGGGGCGGGAACCCCCCGGCTTCGGCTCCCGATCCCTCGCCGGACGCCCGTCCGGAGGGGTACGCTGTGACGCAGGTCGTCGTCTCGACGCCCGCCCTTCGCACCAGTCGCTTCGGGAGCCTCCCATGACCACCACCAACCGCTCGTTCGTGCGTCTTGCCGCCACCTCGCTGCTTCTGGCCGGCGGCTCCCTCGCGTCCGCCCAGCACGGCCCCGCGACGACCGGCAAGGACCCCGAGCAGGCGCCTGAGAAGGTTCGGGTGATTCCCGCGACGCCGCTCGTCCCCGGGATACCCGCCGCGCAGGAGGCCGCCCCCGCCGAGGAGATCACCGTCCTCCGCATCGGTGATGCCGCCCCGAAGCCCGCGCTCGCCGAGATCCTCAAGGGCAAGACCGACTTCGTCGCCTTCCCGGAGGGCCAGGTCACGGTCATGGAGTTCTGGGCCACCTGGTGTGGACCGTGCAAGGCGGGGATGCCGCACCTCAGCGAGCTCCAGAAGGCGTACGCCGACCGGGGCGTGACGATCATCGGCGTGACCCGTGAGGAACCGACCGTCGTCAAGGACTTCCTCGCCAAGCCCGAGTGGGACGAGAAGACGCAGTACACGCTCGCCCTCGACGACGACTCGAAGACCAACACCGCCTACATGAAGGCGGCGAAGCAGAACGGCATTCCGTGTGCGTTCGTGGTCGATCAGAAGGGCCGCGTCGCGTGGATCGGTCACCCGATGACGATGGACGCGCCGCTCGAGCGGATCGTCGCGGGCGAGTGGGACATCGCGCAGGCCCGCGTGGACTTCGAGAACCGCGAGAAGGCCGCCCAGATCCAGATGGCCGTCCGGCGGGCGATGTTCCAGGCGTCCCGCAGCGGCGACTACGGTGAGGCGCTCGCGACGCTCGACAAGGCGATCGCGGAGATGCCCGAGGATCAGAACCTGAAGATGATGAAGTTCCAGGCCCTCGCCGCGACCGGCGACGACGGCGCGTACGACCTCGCCTGGGATCTTCTGAAGGCCAACCGCGACAACGCGATGATGCTCAACTCGATCGCGTGGTTCACCCTCGACGACGCGAGCGTCAAGAAGCGTGATCTCGAGTTCGCGATGGCCGCCGCCAAGGCCGCCAACGACGCCTCGGGCGGCAACGACCCCGCGATCCTCGACACGCTGGCCCGGGCGTACTTCGAGAAGGGTGATCTCGGCACGGCGATC
>JAUIHC010000587.1 GCA_030432455.1 Phycisphaerae bacterium
CGACGAGGATCTCGAGCGCCCGCGGCACCGACACCTTCCGACGGTGCGACTTCGCGGGCATGATCGACTCGAGCATCGACCCGAGACCGCCCATGGTCGGATCGTTGGTCTCGGGGCCGAGACCCATCGCGGGGATCGTCGGCTTCTCGCGGACCACGATCTCGACCTCGTGATCGTCGAAGAGCCCCGCGTCGAGCTTCTCGCGAAGTCTCGCCCGCACCCGCTCGTGCGGATCGTCGGGCGTCGCGGTCGGGCGGCCCTCGGTGTCGATGGTCGCCGCTGGTCGCGTGGCGGCGGCGTCGGTCGCCTTCTCGTCGCCGAGCAGGATCGCGACCAGCCGGTCCTTGGCGGCCTGTTCGGCCCGCGAACGGACCGCCTCGGCCTGTTCCTGACGGGTCATGCGGATCGCAGCCTCCAGCAGATCGCGGATCATCGACTCGCAGTCGCGGCCGACGTAGCCGACCTCGGTGAACTTCGTGGCCTCGACCTTGATGAACGGCGCCCGCAGGAGGCCCGCGAGTCGACGGGCGATCTCGGTCTTCCCGACCCCGGTCGGGCCGAGCATGATGATGTTTCGGGGCACGACCTCACGGGCGATCGCCTCGGGCAGCCGCCGCCGCCGCCAGCGGTTCCGCATCGCGATCGCGACCGACCGCTTGGCGTCGCCTTGTCCGACGATGTGGCGGTCGAGGGCCGCCACGATCGCGGCGGGGGTGAGGTCGTCGGGGGTCGGGGTGGAAGCGGTGGTCGCGTGGTCGTTCATGAGGCGGTCATGGTAGGTCCCCGGCAACCGCGTGCCGGACGTCCGGGTCGCCGTGGAAGCCGGCGATAGACTCCGCCCCCATGGCTGACCTGACCTATCGCACCGCGGGCGAATCGCACGGCCCCGGCGTCCTTGGTTTCATCGAAGGACTGCCCCGCGGCGTCGAGGTGGACACCGACTTCATCGACGGCGAGCTTCGTCGGCGGCAGGGCGGCTACGGCCGCGGCGGGCGGCAGCGGATCGAGACCGACCACGCGCAGTACCTCGGCGGCGTGCGGCTCGGCCGCACGACCGGCGGCCCGGTGGCCCTGCTGGTGCCGAACAAGGACAGCCGACTCGACGATCTCGAACGCACGCCGCCGGTCGAGCGGCCGCGACCCGGACACGCCGACCTTGCGGGCAGCCTGAAGTGGCTCGTGCCCGACTGCCGCGAGACGCTCGAACGCGCGAGCGCCCGCGAGACCGCCGGTCGCACCGCGCTGGGCGCGCTCGCGCGGTGCATGCTCCGCGACCTCGGCATCGAGGTCTTCGGCTTCGTGCGGGGCGGCGGTCCCGACCCGGCCGCGATGTCCGCGGTCGAGGTGACCGAGTCGAACTGGCCCGAACTCCGCGCCGCCCGCGATGCGAGCGATGTCGCGATCCCCGACCCCGCCGCCAGCGACGCGATGATCGCGAGCATCCGGCAGGCGAAGATCGACAAGGACACCGTGGGTGGCTTCGTCGAGGTGCATGTCTTCGGCTGCCCTCCCGGCCTCGGATCGTGCGTGCAGTGGTCCGACCGCCTCGACGCGCGGCTTGCGTACGCGGTCATGGGCATCCAGGCGTTCAAGGCGGTCGAGATCGGTCTCGGCGTCGAGTGCGGCCGTCGCAACGGATCCGGGGTGCACGATGCGATCGACTTCGACGCGTCGCGCACCGGCGAGCGGAACCTCGGGTTCGTGCGGACCTCCAACAACGCCGGCGGGCTTGAGGGAGGGATGACCGACGG
>JAUIHC010000588.1 GCA_030432455.1 Phycisphaerae bacterium
CCGCCGCAGAGGTCCCGCGGGCGACAGCCCTTCGGCGATGGTCGCCGGCTGCCGCTCGATGTGCGGCCGCAGCACGAAGGCGGCCGTCATCAGGGCCAGGATCAGCCCCGCGTAGATCGGGTACTCAACGAGCGACCCCTCGACCTCCTGCTCGCTCGCGACCACCGGGGCGGAGACGCGGCCATCCACCCGATCCACCGTCGCGATGCGAACCTCGGTCCCGTCGAGCCCGATGATCCAGGGTCCGCCCGAGGTCGCGACCATCGTGGCACGGGGCCCCATGGCCTCGGTCGGCAGGCTGGTGAACGGCCTCGCCCGCACCGCACTCCCGCCCCCGGAAGCCGGGACGGTTCCGGAGGTCGCCACCAGATCGACGATCTGAAGCACGCCGGACTCGTCGCGAATCGCCAGCAGCGACCGATCGTCCACGGTCGCCAACGAGACCGGCAGGCCGTCGGGAAGTCCATCGACCGTCGCCACCGACCATCCCGACGCGCCGAAGGCCCCGAGCCGCCAATCGCCTCCGGCCGTCCGCCAGACGAGCCCGATCGTGGTCCGCCCCTCGGCGACCAGCCGCCCGACCGACACGCCGATCGCCGACTCGAACGATGCCGGCGTCTCGACCGGCTCCCACGCCTGCCGCCCCGGCGTCGCCAGAAGATGGATCGCGCCCTCCTCGCCGATCACAGTGGCCCGCCCCGCCTCGCCCTCATCGGCCGCCGCGGAGTCCGAGGGGCGATCCTGTCCGGTTCGGGCCACGCCGCGGGCCAGCCGCTGCGAGGGCCGGTGGACGATCAACTCGCCCAACGGGGCCGCGGCGATGCCTGCCAGTTCGCCCCCGGTCGGCAGCGGCGGCAGCACCCGCGGGTCACCCGGCGGATCGGCGAACCAGACGTCGTTGAGAGGATGCTGGGCCACCCGGAACGAGATCGCCAACGGCGTCGGACGAGTGGCGTCGAACGGCGCGAGCACGAGGATGCAGCGATCGCCGACCGCCGCGATCGCCTCGGGTCGCCGCGGCGTCCGGAAGACCGTGCGACCGTGATCCGGCCCCGCCTCGGCATCGAGATGCACGACCTCCCAGCCCGCCTCGTCGAGGCCGGGGCGGACCACATAGACGTGCCGGCCATCGGCGGCGGCCAGCACGTCCGCGGCCTCCCCGATGGACGAGGGCCACCCGGCCGCGATGAACACGATCAGCAGGAAGAGTCGCCTCACGAGTCGCCCCCCGGGGCGGGGGTCGTCACGCCGACCTCCTCCACGATCGCCTCCGGATGCCGCGACCGCAGGACATCGAGGTCGAAGAGTCTCGCCGAGACCTCGCCCCCGGCGAGCGGCGCATCCAGCGACACCGAGATCTCATCGCCGTTTCCCCGCACGACCCGCACGCGATGCGGCAGCACGGGCCAGTCGCCGGGCGGACGACCGCGGGTCTCGACCGATTCGAGCCGATCGAGTTCGGACTCGACGACCACCTCGCCCGAGGCATCCATCAG
The DNA here is from genome assembly GCA_030432455.1 of Phycisphaerae bacterium. Classification (GTDB taxonomy): domain Bacteria; phylum Planctomycetota; class Phycisphaerae; order Phycisphaerales; family SM1A02. The sequence goes on from JAUIHC010000588.1 coordinate 1,497, forward strand.
ACGAATCCGCCGAGGCCCCGCCGCGAGGTCGTCGATCTCGACCTGCATGCGACCGGGGATCGACCGTGGCGGGCCTCCGGGAGTCGGCCAGGCGATCCGAGGAAGCTCGAATCGCACGCTGATCACGCGACCCTCGTCGTTCAGTCGGGTCGCCTCGAACGCCGTCGGCATCTCACCGGGCCACGGGAGCAGTCCGATCATCGCGAGAAGGACCGGCGGCGCGAGCAGCGCCTCCACACCCCGACCGGGGCGGA
>JAUIHC010000589.1 GCA_030432455.1 Phycisphaerae bacterium
GCGTACCACACAGGCAGATGCCCGCGTCGAGCCGACGACCGAACCGCCAGAGCAGCCAGGCGTCGAGCATCGCGGTCGAGAACGTCGTGAAGCCACCCAGAACGCCCGCGAGCAGGAAGGCGTGCACGCGGTCGTCGACGACGCAGCCGATCGCGACGCCCATCGCCAGACAGCCGAGCGTGTTGACCGCCATGATCACGATCCAGTTCGGCATCCGCCATCGCTCGGCCGCCACGCCCGCGGACCAGCGGAGGGTCGCCCCGAGGGCGCCTCCGGCGGCGGCGAGAACCAGATGGCTGGCCGGATCCATGCCCGCGAATGTACCGGCGCGGGCGGCAGGCCGGGCCGATGCCGCGGACACGGATAGTCTGAGCGTCATGATGTCCACTCTTCCGTTTCTCACTATCGCAAGTGGCCTGACGCTCGCCCTCGCCGGTTGTGTCAACACGCCCCACGCCGACCCGCACCGCCCGTTCGGACCACCCCCGATCGCCGCGACGGCATCTGCGGACGATTTCGCCCGATTCCGGGCCCTGGCTGGTGACTGGGATGCCGACCTCGATGGCGACGGGACCGCGGACACCGTGGTCTCGTTCGCGACGACCGCGAACGGATCCGCCGTGATCGAACGTCAGTTCCGAGGCGAGCCGTACGAGATGGTGAGCGTGTACCACCTCGACGGCGACCGGCTCATGCTCACGCACTACTGCGCCGCCATGAACCAGCCGCGCATGATCGCGGTCGAAGTCGAGGACGATGCCATCGGCTTCGATCTGCTCGACATCACGAATCTGGCGTCGCCCGAGGCGATGCACATCCACGCCGCGCGGATCGAATTCATCGACGAGGATCACGTGCGGAGCACATGGACGCACTGGGCGAACGCGACGCCCGGCGAGCCCGCGGTGTTTCGCATGACGCGACGTCCCTGAACTCAGCCGTCGCCGATGACGGCGCCGGCGACCGTGGCGGTGCACCAGCACGCGAGCAACCCCGCGACCAGCGCCCGCGGCGCGATGCGGGAGAGGTCTTCGCGGCGGCTCGGGGCGATCGCGCCGAGTCCGCCGATCTGGATCGCCATCGACGGAATGTTCGCGAAGCCGCAGAGGGCGTAGGCGGCGACGATCGTGGCTCGCGGAGACATCGAATCCGACGCGATGAGCTGCGAGAGTTCGAGGTAGGCCACGAACTCGGTGGCCACGACCGAGGTTCCGAGCAGCCGGCCCACCGAATCGATGTCGGCACTCGGCACGCCGATGGTCCACGCGATCGGTCGGAAGAGCAGGCCGAGTCCACCCTGCACGCTCCATTCACCGTAGCCGTGGTTCACCCGCCACGCCTCGATCCACCGCTGGTCGCCGAGCGCGGCGATCGGCCAGTCGAGCAGGGCGAGGATCGCGATGAACGCGACGAGCATCGCCCCCACATTCAGGGCGAGGCGGAGTCCCTGAGTGGCCCCGACCACGATCGCATCGAGCGCGTTGGCGGCCGGACGGTCGTCGATCGGCTGGACATCCAGCGTCTCGCCGGGTTCCTCCTCGGTCTCGGGGAGCATGATCTTCGCCATCACGAACGCCGCGGGCGCCGACATGAGCGACGCGGTGAGCAGGTGCTTGGCGAAGAGCACGCGGCGAGCCTCGTCCGCTCCGCCGAGGAACTCGACATATCCGGCGAAGACGCTTCCCGCGATCGTGGCGAACCCGGAGGCCATGACGACCATGAGTTGCGACCGCGTCATGCGGGG
>JAUIHC010000590.1 GCA_030432455.1 Phycisphaerae bacterium
CGCGGACGCGGGCGTCTCGTTCGCGCTGGCCCGCAATGTGGCCCACGAGTCCGAGGTGCAGGCGGTGCTCGATCGCGCGGTCGCGGCGGGAGGCCGCATCACGACGCCGCCGTCGGTGCCGCCGTGGGGCGGCCTTCGCGGCTACTTCGCCGATCCCGACGGCGTGGCCTGGGAGGTCGCGTGGAACCCCAGGATGATCGTCGATGATCGCGGTCGGGTCGCGTTCACCGCGACGAAGTGACGATCGGGGGCGAACCTCGAAGCGTCGCGATCCGATCCGCGTACGCCGATGTCGCGTCCCGGACCTCGGCCTCGTCGAGATCCATGTCCGCCAACGTGTAGCGGTGAATGCCGAAGTGATGTCGCGGGCGCCTCTCGAGGAGCACCCGGATCGCCTCCGCGTGTGCGTCGGACATCGGCAGGTCGGCTGCCTTCTGCACTCGTGCCGCGAAGGCGACGGGGTCGGCCACCAGATCGTCGTAGTGCACCTCGATGACCGAGGACTCATGTCGCGACTGACCATCGTCGCCCCGACGCTGCCAGTCGAGGAACGTCTCGAGAAGGTCGGGGCCATGTCCCGACGGCAGGCCGCGCGAGATCAGACGGCTCGTGTGCGCGACGAGACTGCCCGCGGAGGCCATCGCATCCACCGGATCGCGGTGCAGGCGCACGACGATCGCGTCGGGCAGCATCGCGAACAGATCATCCAGTTGCAGAAGGTGCTGTGGCGCCTTGAGCACCCAGCGGCCGCGACGATCCGCTGGATCACGATCCGCGAGGATCGACCGCATGGCGCGGGCCTGCCATTCGTATCGGATCGCGCGTCGTCGGTCGTCGCGGTCGTCGAGCCAGCGTCGGAATCCGTCCACCGGCCCGAGCAGCGCGAACGACTCGCTGTCGAGCGCGAGTTCGTGCAGCACGGTGCACTCCTCCGGACCGTCGGGCAGGAGTTCGTGCACCGCCTGCAGTCCCGGAGAGAGTCGATTCACCACCGCGACCGCGAGCCGTGCGCGGCGACTGCGGGCGCGTCGCTCGCGATCCACCCGGCGACGCCCTTCCAGGCACGGCTCGATCGTCTCGCTCCAGGTCGGGGTGGTGGCACCGTCGGCCGCGGCGAGCACCCGATGGGCCAGCGTCGTGCCGGTTCGCGGGAACCCGGTGACGACGATCGGACGGCCGGTCGATTCGATCACCGCGAGTTCCCCGCGGCGTTCGCGGGCCAGCACCCGCGCCCGCATGCGGAGGATCTTGACGAAACGTCGGGCGAGCAGCACGCGACCCTGCGCGACGATCTCGAGATCCTCGTGGATGCTCGCGAGAATCGCCTCCAGCGGCTCGATGGCCTCGGGGTCGTCGGCGGGATCGACGCCGGCCGCGCGGAAGAGGTCGGGCACCGTCAGTCGCGGGCTCAGTCCGAGCGCATCGACGGCCGCGGTCGCGGCGCGGATGGAGAGTCGAACGAGCGGGCCGAGCATGACGGTGATCGCGGGACCGGAAAGAACACGCCCCCGACATCCGATCGGGGGCGTGTGGGGTCTGCGGGATGGATCCCTCGGCGGCGGCCGGTCAGCTCGCGCCGATCGAGACCTCGACGGGCTGGGGGGCCGGCTGGAAGTTCGGCTTCACCGCGAGTTGCAGCGGCAGTCGCTTGCCGTCGGGGTCGCGGGGGAGGTTGTCGTTGTCGATGATCCGCTGGATCGCCATGATGCCCTCGATGAGCATCTCGGGTCGCGGCGGGCAGCC
>JAUIHC010000095.1 GCA_030432455.1 Phycisphaerae bacterium
CGCGGGGTCGCGCTTCGGGGGCGTTTGGAGTCGGCTGCGGTGAACCTGTTGTTCGCGCGGCGGAGGCCCCGCAAGGGGGCCTCCTTGAACCTTCTTGAGCGCTGCGCGTGGGCCGTACGGCCCATGCTCGCTGTGTCGGGGGCGGGCGGGGGTGAACGTACGGCCCATGCTCGCTGTGTCGGGGGCGGGCGCGGGTGAACGTGCGGCCCATGCTCGCTGTGTCGTGTTCGGGCGCGTCTGAACGGGCGACCGACTCGCTTCCGGCCCGCCGAGTCCGCCCACTCACCACGCTCGTACCATGACCGCCATGCGATCACTCTTCGCCGTCGCTCTTCTTCTCCTCGTCGTCGGCTGTGCGTCGTCGCCACCCGAGGATCCTTCGGCCTCGGCGTCGGACGACACCCCGCCGCCAACTCCTGCGCCGCCTCGGCTCATCACCCTCGACGGGGATGTCCGGGTCGAGGTGCAGGCCGGGGTCGTCTCGTTCCCGGGCACCATCGCGCTCGACGACGGCTGGCTCGAGGTCGGGGTGTGTCGCGTGGGCACCCGCGAGCACGAGGCGGTCGTCGTGACCGGTTCGACGCCGTCGATCATTCATGCCGGTCTTCTGCTCGCCGGCGTCGAGCCGGGCCGGCCGGGCGGGTATCACGAGAACGGGGCGGCGTTCGGGCCCACCGGAGATCGCGTGGTCGTCGATCTGCAACCCGTCGACGACGCGGGCGAGCCGGTTGGTGATCCCATTCCGTTCGCCGCCACCGTGCTCGACGTCCGCGCTCCCGAGGAGACGCCCGGCCTGGGTTGGGTCTTCGCGGGGTCGCAGGTGCTTCCGAATCCACCGTCCATGGGGCCGGGGGAGTACTACGCCGCGGACTTCGGGGGCTCGATCCTCGGGTTGAGCACCTTCGGCGACGAGGTCCTCGGGGCGGTCGAGGTGCGGTCGCCCGACTCCGGCGTGGACGACGCGGTCTGGAAGATCCGGGCCGGTTCGCTGCCGCCGGCGGGAACCCGGATCCGGGTCGTCATTCGCCGCGCGACCGCACGTCCCTGAGCGTCATGCCGTCCACTCGGTTCGCGGCGCAGAGCGCGATCGCCAGGGCGTCCGCGACGTCGGGCGGCTCGGGTGGCTCGGCGAGTCCGCAACGGGCGGCGATCGCGAGCTGCATGCGGGCCTTGTCGGCGGAGCCGTCGCCGGTCAGCGACTTCTTGACCTGCGCCGGGGCGTGTTCGACGACTTCCAACCCACGCTGTGCCGCCGCGAGCAGGATGACCCCGCGGGCGTGACCCATGCGGACCCCGGTCGAGGCGCGATCGGGATGCGTGAAGACCGACTCGACCGCGACCAGTTCCGGTCGGAGCTCGTCGATGACCGCCGCGATCTCCTCGTGAAGCCGTCGAAGTCGCACCGGCAGCGGCAGATCGGGGGGGATCCTGACCACGCCGCCCTCGATGATTCGCGGCTCCGCGTTCACGGACGAGGTCGAGGCATCGAGCTCGACGACTCCGTAGCCGGTCAGTCGGAGGCCGGGATCGATGCCGAGGATCCGCATGCGGTCTCCACCCACGGGCCGGGGGTTCAACGGGCGCGGCCGCCGCGTTCGTCGCTCGCGATCTCGCCGTCCGCGAGCCGGACCACCCGCTCGCATCGTTCGGCGACCGAGTCGTCGTGGGTCACCATGATGATGGTGAGCCCCTCGGCATGCAGCCGGTCGAAGAGGTCGAGGATCGCGGTGCCGGTGCGACTGTCGAGGTTGCCGGTCGGTTCGTCGGCCATGAGGATCGCGGGGTCGGTCACCAGCGAGCGGGCGATCGCGACCCGCTGCTGCTGGCCGCCCGAGAGCTCGCTCGGACGGTGCCCGAGTCGATCGGCGAGTCCGACCATCTCCAGCCGCTCGATCGCCTTGCGAAGACGCTCGGCCCGCGGAAGCCCCTGATAGAAGAGCGGGACCTCGACGTTCTCGACGATGGTCAACTCGCTGATGAGGTTGAACGCCTGGAAGACGAAGCCGATCCGGCGGCCGCGGGCCCGGCTCAGGGCGGTGTCGTCCAGCGTGGCGACATCGAGCCCCTCGAGCAGGTAGCTCCCCGCGGTCGGGCGGTCGAGGCAGCCGAGGATGTTCATGAGCGTGCTCTTGCCGCTGCCGCTGGAACCCATGATCGCGCAGAACTGCCCGGCGGGGATGTCGAGGTCCACCGACTTGAGCGCCTCGACGAGGATCGTGCCGTCGGGCTTGTAGTAGTGCTTGCTGATCCCGCGGAGGACCGCGGTGGGCGGTCGGTCATCGGGTGGGGAGGATGGGCTGGATTGGGTCGCGACCGAGGTCATGCGGCGAGTCTAGCACCCGGCTCCGCAGGATCACGCCAAGACGGGCGGGCATCGTGCCGATCTGTAGACTCCGCACGCGATCATTCCGCTGGGAGGTCGCACCGGAGTTCCGCGTCCGTGACCCCGTCGCCCTCCAATCCGATCGATGCTCCGCCCCGGGCCGTTCAGGTCGCCCGTCGGATCTTCGCCGACCAGCTCACGCCGGTTCTGGCGTACCGACGGCTGGTCGCCCCCGACGATCGGACGGCGCCGAGCTTCCTGTTCGAGTCGGTCGAGCAGGGCGGTGGAGTCGGCCGACACTCGCTGGTCGGCGTTCGTCCGAGGCTGGAGATCCTCGGTCGGGGCGGCGAGCTCCGGGTGATCCGCCACGACGCCGACGGTGATCGCGAGGAGATCCACGACGGACGAGACCCGTTCGATCTCGTCCGTTCGGTTCGGGCCGAGTGGGCGCCGGTGGTCGGCGAACCCGGCACCCCGGCTCCGGATGCCTTCCGAGCCGGTCTCGTCGGCTTCGCCGGATACGACTCCGCACGCTGGGCCGAGCCCGGCAAGCTCGGGTTCGAGACCGCGCCCCCGGACGACCGGAACCTGCCCGATCTCCATCTGGCGATGTACGGCCGGGTGCTCGTCTTCGATCATGTCGCCAAGACCGTCCATGTCATCGCGACCGAGGCGATCGCGGATCACGGCGATGATGTGGATGCCGCCCGCCGCGCCGCCGCCGCCGCCGCGGACGAGCTCGTCGAGACCGTGGCCGACGATCGGGTCCACCTCGCCGCGGGCCGCATCGACCTCGACCTCGATCGTCCGCCCTCGCCACCGACCGAGTCGACGATGACCAGGCCCGAGTTCAAGGCGGCCGTCGAACGGGCTCGCGAGTACATCGCGGCGGGGGACGCGTTCCAGATCGTGCTGAGCCAGCGGTTCGAACGGCGGACCACGGCCGATCCGTTCGATCTCTACCGGGCGCTTCGGATCGTGAATCCCTCGCCGTACCAGATCTACCTGCAGGCCCGCGGGTGCATGCTGGTGGCGGCGAGTCCGGAGATCCTCTGCCGCGTGCGCGACGGCGCGGTCGTGAACCGGCCGCTCGCCGGGACTCGTCGGCGAGGCCGCGATGCCGCCGAGGACCTGGCGCTCGAGAAGGAACTGCTCGCCGACGAGAAGGAGCGGGCCGAGCATGTGATGCTCGTCGATCTCGGGCGAAACGATCTGGGTCGTCTCTGCGAGCCCGGGTCGATCGAGCTCGAGCAGGTCATGGGCATCGAGCGGTACAGCCATGTCATGCACATCGGATCGGTGGTGACCGGTCGGCTTCGCGAGGATGTCGACGATCTCGATGCGCTCCGGGCGACGCTTCCGGTCGGCACGGTGAGCGGGGCCCCCAAGATCCGGGCGATGCAGATCATCGACGAGCTCGAGCCGGTGCGGCGCGGGCCGTATGCCGGCGGCATCGGGGCGATCGATCTGGAGGGGAATCTCGACATCGCGATCGCCCTCCGCACGATGGTGGTGCCGACCGGCGACGGAACGGCCCCCTGGACGGTCCATCTGCAGGCCGGGGCGGGTGTGGTGCTCGACTCCGATCCGGATGCCGAATGGCGGGAGACCGTCAACAAGGCGGCGGCGCTCGGTCGCGCGATCGATCTGGCGGAGTCGGCGTTCGGCGGCTGACTCGCCGAGTCACCGTCGGTCGCGTCTGACCGGCGGTTTCGCGGGTGCCAGCGGGAGGGGGTCGTCCTCGATCCGTGCGGCATCGACCGGCGTGATCGGCACCCCGACCTCGAGCAGCGGATCGCGTCGCATCCGCCGCGCGTCGATCGCGGTCGAGATCGCATGAGCCTCGATCGACAGCAGCAGGAATCGAGTGAGCAGGATGCCGACGGCCGCCGACAGGACGCCCACGCCCGCCACCATCAGCGTCAGGATGACCTGAGTGTCGGTCAGGTTCGGATTGCCGGAGGTGAACCACCCCAGGGAGACCACGCCGCAGCACGACGCGGCGATCACGCCGGCCAGGATCGAGGCGATCCCGGCGACGACCGCCGTCCTCGAGGCCCACGGGCTCTCCGCCTCCCGGGCGAGTCGGCCGCAGCCGAACGCGGTCACGCCGATGCCGACGCCGGCGACGAGTCCCCATCCGCCGAGCGTCATCAGCAAGGCCGGTCTCGGCGAGGGCAGTCCCAGCGGAAGGATGAGGATCGCCATCGCGGCCGCCGCCGCCGTCAATTCCAGCGTGGTGGTGATCCACAGCGACCGGATGAACCACGGGGGCAGCGGGTCGAGCGGCACGCCGCGCCGATGTCGCCACAGGCCCGCCGGTCGGAAGAGGAGCAGGACCGCCGCGAGGACCGTGACCGCGAGCCCGAGCCATCCGAGCAGCACGAGCCCGGTCATCGCCGGAATCGATGCCAACAGGCTGTTGGCCACGAGGTCCAGACCGCGGTCGCCGGCCGGATCGGTTCCCTCGACCTCGTCGAGGCTCGTCGATCGAGCGTCGCTCCCGCACTCCGGACACCGATCCGATCGCCCGCTTCCCCGCAGGTCGTACCCGCAGGCGCCGCAGCGAGGTGCGGGCCCCTTCAGGATGGCAGGCCGTCCATGATCTGGTCTCATAAGAAATCCCGGCGACGGTCGCGACCGAACTTTCGGCCACCTGTAGGGTATGAACCCGGCGGTCCGACCCTTGGAGTGAATCCAGGAGACCGCCGGCTCGATGACCTCCGGATCCCTCATCGAATCGGGACCCGCCGATCCGCCAGAAGCAGGAACCCCAGCCCATGCCCATCCGTTTCGCGTCCCGTGTCCGCGTCCTTCCGAGTCTTGCGATCGCGGGTGCGGCGCTGGCCGCGACGGGGCTTGCCGAGTCCCTCCATGCCGCGCCGAGGCAGGTGGCGGTCGCGGAGGTCGCGGTCCCCGACGATCTCGCCGCCTGGCGAGCGGGCATCTGGGAGGCCGCCCTCGACGGTGACGACGAGACGGTCTCGACCTACCTGACCGACCTGCCCCGGGGCGCGGATCCGGCCTTCGTCACCAATCTTCAGGAAGCGCTCGCCGCCCGCGACTCGCACGCTGCCGCGACCGACGAGGACCGCGCCGAGGGACGGCAGGCGGCGGCGAAGAAGATCGAGGACGCGCTGGCGGGGAACGACCTCACCAAGGCCCTGACCGCCGCAGTCGAACTGCAGACGCTGTCGGACGACTGGAACGCCGTGCTCGACGAGCCCGGCATCATCGAGCTCATCCGCGTGTCCGAGGCCGCCGAGGCCCGCGCCCGGGCGGAGAGCGACTGGTTGTTCGTGCAGGAGATCCTCTTCCGACTGCGGACCCTGCACGAGGACACCGATCGCAAGGCCGAGCACGCGGAGTACGAGCAACGCCTCGACGAGGTGAACCGCCGGATCGGTCTGCTCGCCCGCTACGCCCCTCGGGCCCTGCACGATCTTCGAGGCCGCCAGATGGCCCGGCTGGAGCCCGAGACCGAGTTTCCGCCGTTCAACGAGGCCTTCGCCGAGGATTGGAAGGTGCCGCTCGAGGGCATCACCGAGCGGATGGTCCGGTCGTCGATGCTCATCGGCGCCACGCAGCACATCTCCGCCTGCGGCTGGAAGCCGCTGCTTGACGGCGGACTCGAGGCGCTGGAGATCTTCGCCTCGACCGACCAGCTCTCCGAGAACTTCCCCGGCCTCGCCGAGGAGGGGAAGGTCGACGCCTGGCTCGACCGCATCCGCGCCCAGCGGACCCGGCTCTCCGAGACCGCCGCCGCCGCGGTCGGACGACAGGACTATCACGCGATCATCCCCGAACTGCTTCGGGCGAACCCCGAGACGATCGCGGTCCCCGAGGCGGTGGTGCTTCGCGAGTTCGCCGAAGGCGCGACATACCGGCTGGAGGACGTCTACGAGGACCAGTACACCCAGATGATCTGGCCCGAGCAACTGCGTCGGTTCGAGCAGCAGGTGCAGGGCGACTTCGTGGGGGTCGGCATCCTCATTCGTCACGACGACAAGCGGGAACTCATGGTCCAGAACCCGCTCGAAGGGTCGCCCGCATCGCGGGCGGGCGTCGAGGAGGAGGATCACATCGTCGCGGTGGACGGCGTGCCGACCACCGGGTGGAGCCTCACTCGCGCGGTCGATGAGATCACCGGCCCCGAGGGCGAGGAGGTCGTGCTCACGATCAAGCGGGAGGACGCCGAGGAGCCGATCGACATCCCGATCGTGCGCGACCGCATCAAGATCCGGTCGGTCAACGGCTGGTTCAAGGAGTCGCTCGCCGACGACGGGACCCCGAAGTGGGACTGGTTCGCCGACGAGGACGCGGGCATCGGCTACGTCCGACTGACCTCGTTCAACGACGACAGTTTCGACGACTTCCTCACCGCACTCTCCGAGATGCGGAAGGAGCGTCCGCTCAACGGGCTCGTGCTCGACCTGCGATTCAACCCGGGTGGCCTGCTGGAGAGCGCCATCCGCTTCTCCAACCTCTTCGTGCCCGAGGGCCGCATCGTCTCCTGCGAGGACCGCGACGGGCGGACCGTCTGGTCGCGACCCGCCCAGAAGCAGATGGCGTTTCTGCAGGGGCTCCCGCTGGTGGTGCTGGTCAACCCCGGCAGCGCCAGTGCGAGCGAGATCGTCTCGGGCTGCCTTCAGGCCCATCGGGCGGCGGTCGTGGTGGGGGAGCGGAGTTTCGGCAAGGGCAGCGTCCAGACCGTTCATGATGTGAGCGATCCGCGGGGCGGCCCGGCCGCGTTCAAGATCACCAACCAGTACTACGCCCTCCCCCCGGCTCCCGGCGAGGATCGGGGGCGGCTCGTCCACAAGATGCCCGGCGCCGACGACTGGGGCGTGAATCCCGATCTCGCCGTCGAGATGACGCCCGAGCAGACGCAGGAGGCGTACGAGCTCCGCCGCAAGGCCGACCTCATCGCCGACTGGGACGAGGATCGCGACCCCGCGGATCGCCCCGACCCCGATGCCCTGGTCGCCGACGGCATCGATCCGCAGCTGGAGACCGCGATCCTGCTGCTCAAGGCTCGTCTGCTGCCGGCCGCGGGGGATGCTCGGATGGCCGAGGCGGGCTGACCGCCGCCCGAGGCGTCCGGAGGTCATCCACACCGACCCCGGGGTCGGCGATCGGTCCCGTCCCATGCTTGCCGTGGGAGGCCGGGACCGCCATAATCGTCGGTTCGCGGTCGATCGCGTCGCGCTCGGCCTCCCGTCCCCCCGGAGAAACGGATGTCATCCGTGACCGACCCCGTACGATCCGCCACCGGCGGCCGGCGGCCGCTGGCCGAACGCACCTCCGCCACGCCCGAGCAGCTGCACGAGTGGCTCCGTCAGATGCTGCTGATCCGCGAGTTCGAGGTGCGCACGATGCAGGCGTACCAGGACAAGAAGATCGGCGGCTTCTGCCACATCTACATCGGTCAGGAGGCCGTGGCGGTCGGCTGCACCGCCGCGGTGAACCACGCCGACCCGATCGTCACCGCGTACCGCGATCACGGTCACGCCCTCGCCCGGGGCATGGACCCGAAGTACTGCATGGCCGAGATGTTCGGTCGCATCGGCGGGTGTGCCAAGGGCAAGGGCGGGTCGATGCACATGTTCGACAAGCCCAACAACCTCTACGGCGGTCACGGCATCGTCGGTGCCCAGACGCCGCTCGGAACCGGGCTCGCCTTCGCCACCAAGTACATGGACGAGGTCATCGGCGGCGGCTCCAACCAGCACGTCGCCCTCGCGTTCCTCGGCGACGGCGCCCTCAACCAGGGCGCCTTCTACGAGGCGATGAACCTCGCGGGGCTCTTCGACATCCCGGTCATCTACGTGGTCGAGAACAACGGCTACTCGATGGGCACCGCGATCGACCGGGGCACCACGATGTCGCACCGCATCATCGCCAAGGGCGAGGGCTGCGGCATCGCGGGCTACGAGATCGAGGGCATGGATGTCATCGACGTCTACGAGGGCATGAAGACGATCGCGGATCGCTGCCGGGCCGAGAGCCGCCCGGCGATGGTGGACATCCGCACCTACCGCTTCAAGGGCCACTCGATGTCCGACCCCCGCAAGTACCGCACGCGGGAGGAGGAGGAGCACTGGGAGGCCGACGACCCGATCACGCGTCTGCGGGATGCGATGATCGAGGGCGGACTGCTCGACGACGAGGGTTTCAAGAACCTGAACCGCCGGATCAAGGGCGAGGTCAGGGAGTCCATCGAATGGGCCGAGGCATCGCCGATGCCGGACCCCTCCGAGCTGTATCACGACGTCTTCGTCGAGAAGCTCGGCCCCTACACCGGCACCAGCATGCCCCAGATCGTCACCGACGCGGAGGATTCCCGATGAGCGAGCGAATCATCGAGTTCCGCGACGCCCTCCGCGAGGCGATGAGCCAGGAGATGCGGCGCGACAAGCGGGTCTTCCTCCTCGGCGAGGAAGTGGCCCAGTACGACGGTGCCTACAAGGTCAGCCGCGGCATGCTGGAGGAGTTCGGAGCGCGTCGGATCATCGACACGCCGATCTCCGAGAGCGGCTTCGCGGGCATGGCGATCGGCGCCGCGATGATGGGGCTGCGCCCGATCGTCGAGTTCATGAGCTGGTCGTTCAGCCTCGTGGCCGCCGACCCGATCCTGAACAACGCCCCGAAGATGCTCTACATGTCGGGCGGCCAGTTCGGCTGTCCGATCGTGTTCCGCGGCAACGACGGTGCGGGCGGGCAGCTCGGCTCCACCCACTCGTGGTGCGTCGAGGGTCTCTACTCCAACGTCCCCGGTCTCAAGATGGCGATCCCTGCGTTCCCCGACGACGCGAAGGGCCTGCTCGCCACCGCGATCCGCGACGACGATCCGGTCTTCTTCCTCGAGAGCGAGCGCATGCTCGGTCTGCAGGGCCATGTGCCCGAGGGTGACCACCTGGTGCCCTTCGGTCAGGCGATCGTCCGCCGCGAGGGCACCGA
>JAUIHC010000096.1 GCA_030432455.1 Phycisphaerae bacterium
TCGAGCACGCGGACGTCGGAGCACTTCATGTCGGAACAGGTCCGGGCGCACTCGATGGCGAACGCCCGGACCTGCTCGGGATCCTTCTGAATCCGCTGACGGGTCGTCATGCGGTCAGAGTCCGAAGATGTCGGAGATGTAGGGGCCGACCTTCACGATCAGGCCCGCGAAGACGACCGACACCACGCTGACGAGCTTGATGAGGATGTTGAGGGCGGGACCCGAGGTGTCCTTGAACGGGTCGCCGACGGTGTCGCCCACCACGCCCGCCTTGTGGGAGTCGGAGCCCTTGCCGCCGAACTGGCCGGTCTCGATGTACTTCTTGGCGTTGTCCCAGGCGCCGCCGGCGTTGGCCATGAAGATCGCCACCGCGAAACCGCAGACGAGGGCGCCCGCGAGAAGTCCCATGACGCCCGCGACGCCGAGGATGAGACCGACCACGATCGGCACCGCCACCGCCATGAGCGAGGGGATGACCATCTCCTTCTGGGCACCCGCGGTCGAGATCGCGACGCACGAGGCGTAGTCGGGGTACTCGTGCCCCTCGCTCTCGACGCGGTAGGGCCACTTGAGCGGGTCGGCGATGTCCTCGTCGCTCAGGCCCTGGGCCTTGAAGGCCTTCTTCATGATGACGAACTGACGACGGCACTCGTCGATCATCGAGTAGGCCGCACGACCGACCGCGTTCATGGTCATCGCACAGAACACGAAGACGAGCATGACGCCGATGAACAGGCCGCCGAGGACCTTGGGGTTCATCAGGGTCACGTCGTAGAACGCGAGCAACTGCGGGATCGTGGCCTTCTCGGCATCGACGAGCTCGAAGTTGTAGGTCTTGTCGTCCGTGGCGAGGGCGTAGCGACCGTCACCCTCGGCGGTCGCGTCGGAGAGCGACCAGTCGCCGGCGAAGCCGGCTTCGATGGCGGGAAGGTCACGCGAGGCGAGGAGGAGGAAGCCGCGGGGATCGTCCTGATCCATCGCGAAGACCCCGTGGCCCTCGTAGACCCCGGCGACGCCGGCGAGCGTCTCGGGTGCGGTGGAGACCTGACCCAGGTTCGTCTTGACGGTGATGACGTACGCGGCGAGCAGGGCGAGGGCGGTGAGGGCCGCCGAGCCGATCGCGAAGCCCTTGCCGGTCGCCGCGGTGGTGTTGCCGAGCGAGTCGAGCATGTCGGTCCGCTCGCGGACGTAGGGCTCCTGGTGGGTCATCTCGGCGTTGCCGCCGGCGTTGTCGGCGATCGGGCCGTAGGCGTCGGTCGCGAGGGTGATGCCGAGCGTCGAGAGCATGCCGACCGCGGCGATGCCGACACCAAAGACGCCCATGAGGAACGTGTCGGTGCCGCCCGCGGCGACGAAGGACACGAGGATCGCGACCACCACGGTGATCAGCGGGATCCAGGTCGAGATCATGCCCTCGGCGATACCCGAGATGATGACGGTCGCAGGGCCCATCTCCGCCTGCTTCGCGATCCGCTGGGTCGGGGCGTGCTCGTAGGAGGTGTACCGCTCGGTGCCCCAGGCGATCACGAGCCCGGAGACCAGACCGACCACGATCGAGATCCAGAGACGCCACCAGACGATGCCGGACTCCTCGAGCCCGGACAGGGCGAACCAGAGGAGCCCCGCGGACCCGGCGACGATGAGGGCCGAGCTCGCCCAGACGCCCGAGTGGAGGCTCTTGAGGAGCTCTGCGAGCGAGGCGCCTTCCTTCGTGCGGACCACGAAGATCGAGATCACCGAGGCGAGAATGCCGAGGCCCGCGAGGGCCGGGGCGACGGTCACGAGCTTGAGCGACTGGGTCGCATCGAGCGAGAGCTGGACACCGGCGGCCGCCGCGAGGGCCATGGCGGCGAGCACCGAGCCGTAGTACGACTCGTAGAGGTCGGCACCCATGCCCGCCACGTCGCCGACGTTGTCACCGACGTTGTCGGCGATGGTCGCAGGGTTGCGGGCGTCGTCCTCGGGGATGCCCGCCTCGACCTTGCCGACGAGGTCGGCGCCGACGTCGGCGGCCTTGGTGTAGATGCCGCCACCGACGCGGGCGAAGAGGGCCTGCAGCGAGGCACCCATCGCGAAGCTCAGGGTGATCGTGGTGATGTCCACGAGCCCGCCCTCGAACTGACCGCCGAAGACGACATAGAGCAGGAAGAACCAGATCGAGATGTCGAGGAGCGCGAAGCCCGTCACGCAGAGGCCCATGACGGCACCCGCCCGGAAGGCGACGGTGAGACCGCTGTTGAGCGACTCGCGGGCGGCGGCCGTGGTCCGGGCCGAGGCGTTGGTCGCGGTCTTCATGCCGAAGAAGCCGCAGAGACCGGAGAGGATGCCCGCCACCGCGACGCCGCCGACCGTCCAGAACTGCTGGAGTCCGGCCGCGGCCATCACGCCGAGCACCACCAGCAGGCCGATGAACACCATGGTGACGATGCGGTTCTGGCGACCGAGGTAGGCCCCGGCTCCGTCCCGCACCGCCTTGGCGATGCGGATCATCTCGTCATCGCCTTCGCTGTGGCTCATGACGCTCTTGTAGAAGAGAAACGCCGCGATCAGCGCCACCACCGCTCCGACCGGAGCGAGGAACCAGGCAGGCGCCTCCGAGATCGCGGGCATCTCGGCCAGAGAGAGTGAGGCGAGGAACGGAATCGACATCGGTGGAGGTCCTTCGAGATCCGGTCTTGGCCGCCGAGCATGGTGAGCGGCGAGGAATCGATGCGGGGACGAACGCCGACCTCCGGAACGACGGTGGCGCCGGTCTCGGGAGATCGGTCGCCTTCCGAACGGAGGCCGCATGCCCCGCCCGGCATTCGGGGGGAGCACGATGTGCAATCGGGACGACGACACGGCCCGTCGCCGGGTCCATCGGCTGGATGGTCGCGAATACGACAGGAATGACAGCCCGCCGCCGTCGGCAGCTCGCCGAGGCGGCCTGCCACCCCGTGAGCGGAGATGGTCAGCGGCTCATGATCGCGGCACGGGCCACGCGGGCCACGCGCTTGCGCTCTTCGCGGCGGTTGCGCTCGGAGGGCTTCTCGTAGTACTGACGCTTCTTCACGTCCTTGGTCAGCCCTTCCTTCTCGCAGAGCTTCTTGAAGCGGCGAAGCATCTGCTCCGCACTCTCGCCTCCGCGAGCCTTGATTCGAATCGCCATGCCGTGGGTGCTCCGGCCCGGTCGGGCCATGAAAGGAATGCCTGTGGAGATACCGGGGAAAGTCCCGCATTACACCGGATCCGCCGCCGTCCTGCAAGCGACTCACGAGGAGTTCCTCCGCCCTTCCCGGCCCCCCGTCGAGGTCGGCGACCCGCGGGTGGACCCGACTCGTCGTTAGTTGATGTGGCGAACGCCGTCAAGATCGGGACCGAGAACCGGCAAAAAAGGGTTGATAACGCGATTTCTGCGGCCCATAAAGTTCTACAAGGAATGGTTTTAGGCCAGTTGTTCACATTGTGGGTTGGATCCACGACCCGTCCCACTATGTTCGGTCGTGCGAGTCGTCGCGTGATCCCCATGGTTCACGTCGGGCCGACACCCGGGATGGTCCCGGGCACGACGGACAGCGTCGTCGGATCAGAGTTCCCGATCCATCCACAGACCCGCCCCGTATCGCGACCGCGAGAGAGACCCTGCTGGCCATGTGGCCCGCGTTTCATCCAAGGAGTATGCAGAGATGAGAACGATTCACCAGGCAGGTGCCGCGACTGCCGTTCTGGCTGCCCTCACGGCGTCCGCGTCGGCTGCGATCAACTACGGCGACACGCTGACGATGCAGTATCTGGGCAACGGGGCCGGGCAGGCTGTGACGGCCACGGTCGATGAAGGCGTCAACTCGACGCAGGTCACCGGCGGCGTTCTGCAGTTCGCTGTCTCCGGGCATGGCACGGTCAGTACCTTCTGCGCCCAGTTCCTCCAGGGCGTGAGCGGCACGAACAACTTCGATGTGGTCGATCTGGCCCTGGTGCCCGAAGGCTCGACCAGCCCCGGCCCCATGGGCGAGGCCCGAGCGACGCTGATCCGGGACCTCTACGCCCGGAACTACGCCACGGTCATGTCGGCGACCGGGAGCGACGCCAACAGCAAGGCCGCGGCCTTCGCCATGGTCCTCTGGGAGATCACCCATCAGGACTCCCTGGCGACCACCGCCACGGGGATCCTCGCCGACCTGAACCTCTCCAGCGGCAACGCCCAGTTCTCGTCGGCGTCGTCCATCAACACCCTCGCGTCCAACATGCTGGCGGGCCTCGGCGTCAGCGGCTTCCAGAGCTACGGCGTCGCGGGTCTGACCAATGCGACGGTGCAGGACATGCTGATCGTCGTTCCGGGCCCGGCCGGCCTCGCCGCGGCCTTCGGCATCGCGGGTCTGCGGACGCGTCGTCGTCGCGGCTGACCCTAAGGCCCCATCGGATCTCGACTCCCCTGTCGGCGACCGGCGCGGAATTCCGCGCCGGTCGTCGCATGTGGGTGGAAGGGATGTCGTGGCTCGGACGCCGTCGATTCCGGCGAGGATGGGTCTTCCTGACCGATGTCCGCGGTGAAGGATCCCGTCGCGATCCTCCGCGACCCGACCCGCCATGCCGCTGCTGCTCGACGCGTACAACATCCTTCATGTGGTCGGCGTGCTGCCTCCCGATCTGGCGGGCGTCGATCTCGACGAACTCGCCGACCTGGTCGCCGGAAGCCGGTTCCGCAACGAGTCCGCGATCCTCGTGTGCGACGGCCCGACCCGTCGGCACCGGGCGGCACATCCATCGGTGCACGTGCGTTTCGCGGGCCCCGGTCGCTCCGCGGACGACCTCATCATCCGTCTGGTCGGCCGGTCCACGGCGCCTCGCCGGGTGACGGTCGTCACGAGCGATCGGGAGATCGCCCGAGCGGTACGACGCCGCCGGGCGACCGTCATCGAGTCCGATCGATTCCTTCGCATGCTGGCCGAGGACCATGCCGTCGGCGATCGCGAGCGTCCCCGCCGGGGACACGGCGGCCACCGCCACGTCGTGGACCGCCGTCAGGTTGACGCGTGGCTCCGGCTGTTCGATCTGGACCCTGACCTTCAGGCGATTCCGCCGAGCGCGGCCGTCCCCCCGCGATCCCCCGCCCCCGATCCGCCGACGAGCACCCCGACGCCCCCTCCCGGCCGCCCCGGCCGAGGACGGCCGGCGATCGACGCGGAACGGTTGGCCGACATCGATCCCGACACCGTGGACGAGCTCGACACCTCCACGCTCCTCGACGGCGTGATGGATCCGGCTCGGGATCCCGACGAATCCGACGATCCGGACGGCGACCAGCCCCGACACTGATCACGCCATCATCGAGAACCACCTGGCCGCTCTACGCTCTCCGGTCGGACACCCGCCTCGCCCCGCCTCCACATCGCACCCCGGCAGACGACCACCATGGACTTCGACCACCCCCCCGCCGACCCGATCGCCGAGTTCCGCCTGTGGTTCGACGATGCCGCGGCTCGAGCCGGTCTTCCCAATCCCAACGCGATGACGCTCGCGACGGTCGGGCCCGACGGCCGCCCCGCCGCCCGCATCGTGCTGCTCAAGATGTTCGACGACCGCGGGTTCGTCTTCTTCACCAACCGGACGAGCCGCAAGGGTGGCGACCTGGCCGCCCATCCGTCCGCGGCGATCCTCTTCCACTGGGACACGCTGGAGCGGCAGGTCCGCATCGAAGGCCGCGTCGAACTCGCGAGCGACGCCGAGAGCGATGCCTACTACGAGAGCCGTCCGCGGGAGAGTCGCCTCAACGCCTGGGCGAGCGATCAGTCGCGTCCGATCGAGTCGCGATCGGCCCTCGAGGCTCGTCGCGCGGAGATCGATGCGACCTACCCCGAGGGCGTGGACCCGCCCCGACCGCCGCACTGGGGCGGCTACCGGGTGGTCCCGGATCGAATCGAGTTCTGGCAAGGCCACCCGTATCGCCTTCACGACCGCGTGGTCTACACGGCGGACGGCGAGGGGGGGTGGGGGGTGCGGCGGTTGATGCCGTAGGGGTGGATCGAGCGTGGAGCGTGGAGAACGGGGCGGGGTTGAGGGGTTGGTGTGACTCAGTCGTCTTCGCCGCCGCCGGCGGCGCGATGGAAGCGGCGGCGGCGGTCTTCCTTTCGGGGCGGCACATAGCCGCCTCGCACCCGCACGCCGTCGGCCCCCGCATCGCGGAGCCTCGCCACCAGCTGGTCGTCCGGCACCACGCGGATCCCCGGGGCGGCGAGCACCACGGTCCTCCCGTCCCTCAGCCGCAGGTGCACCGCGGTCTCGACCGGTCGCCCGGAGAGGGCCTGCACGCTGCGTGACGCCTGCTTGAGATGGCCGGAGACGAACCGCATCCGGTGCTGGACCTCGTCGGCACCCTCGTCCCGGGACTCGTCGAAGAGGATGTCCAGACGCGTCGCGAGCATGCTGGGAAGCCGCTCGATCGGGATCACCTGTTCGACCACGATCTGCGGCTCGCCGCGGCCCTTCTCCAGCGAGCCGACGACCGCCACGATCCGATCGACCTGAAGTTCCGCGCCGTACTTCGCGAACGCCTCGCTGAAGACGACCGCCTCCACCGTGCCGTGCTTGTCGGTCATGGTGGACATGGCCATCTTGTTGCCGGTCCGGGTGACGACCGGCCGCACGCGGTTCACGACGCCCGCGAAGATCACCGGCGCTCCTTCGGAGAGCTCCGCCAGCCTCGCCGTGGTCGTGGTGCAGAACTCCGCGATCGTGCCCGCGAGTTCATCGAGCGGGTGACCGCTCACGAAGAATCCGAGCGCCTCCTTCTCCTCGGCGAGCCGGGTCAGCTGATCCCACGGCTTGACCTCGGGCAGCGGAAGCCGCGGCGTGGCGGCCGCCACGGCGGCGTCGTCGCCACCACCGCCGAAGAGCATGTTCTGGCCCGCGGAGCGATCCGCGGAGAGCGAACGCCCCGCCTTGTACGCGTCGGGCAGCGCCTGAAGCATCGCGGCCCGGGCGTCGGCACCGTGCACCGAGTCGAGGGCGCCGGCGCGGATCAGCGACTCGATCGCCTTCTGATTCACGCGGGCGTGATCGATCCGCTCGCAGAACTCGTGGAGGGATCCGACCGGCCCGTCGGCGGTCCTCGCATCCACGATCGAGGCGATCGCGTCCTTGGCGATGCCCTTGATCGCCTGCAGGCCGAACCGCACCTCGCCACCGACGTTCGAGGGGCGCTCCCCCTCGCCGAAGACCACCGAGAAGTCCTCGCGAGAGAGGTTCACGTCCGGCGGCAGCACCGAGAAGCCGACATTCGGCACCTCCGGCGTCGAGTCGGGGAGCACCGTGCGTCGGCAGTCCTCCAGATACGAGGCCCACTCCTCGACCTTCTTCGCCTGGCTCTCGAAGGTCAGCACCGCGGCCATGTAGAACTTCGGGAAGTACGTCTTGAGATAGGCGGTCTGGTAGGCGACGATCGCGTAGCCGGTCGAGTGACTCTTGTTGAAGCCGTATCCCGCGAACTTGAGGATGAGCTCGAAGAGGTCGGTCGCCTGCTTCTCCTTGACCCCCCGTTCCGCGGCCCCGGAGATGAAGTCCGCCCGCGCGGCGTCGATGACGGTCATCTTCTTCTTCGAGATCGCCTTGATGACGGTGTACGCCTGTCGCAGCGGAATGCCGCCCAGACCGTGGAGCACCTGCATCACCTGCTCCTGATACACCATGATGCCGTATGTCTCGGCGGTGTATCGATCGACGATCTCGTGCACGCTCGGCACCGGCTGACGGCCGTGCTTGCGGGCGTTGTAGTCGGGGATGAGATCCATCGGACCGGGCCGGTACAGGGCGTTCGCCGCGATGAGATCCTCGAGGCGGTCGGGCTGCATCTCGGTCAGCAGCTTGCGCATGCCGCCCGACTCGAACTGGAAGATGCCGCTGGTGTCGCCGCGGCGGAACAGGGCGAGGACCTTCTGATCGTCGAGCGGGATCCGCTCCATGTCGAGCGGGTGCGAGGTCGATCGCGACGCCGCGGACCCCGGCGCGGGCATCTCGCGTCCGACCGCCTTCCAGATCGCCTCCTCCGGCATCGACTCCAGAACCAGCTGCCTCGCCCGCTCGATGGTCGAGAGCGTGCGCAGTCCGAGGAAGTCCATCTTGAGCAGGCCGATCCGTTCGCAGGTCGGACCGTCCCACTGCGTGACCGCGTCGTCGCTGCCGCTGGCCTTGCACAGCGGGACGATCGAGTCGAGCGGTCGGGTCGCGACGATCACGCCGGCGGCGTGCACGCCCGCGTGGCGGGCGTGGTCCTCGAGCGCCTTCGCGGCGGCGATGACCCGCTGGGCCCGCGGATCCGCATCGATCGCGGCCCGGAACTCGGCGTCCTTCTGGAGCGCGTCGTCGATGGTGATGTTGAGTTCGGCGGGGACGAGGTTCGAGAGATGCTGCCCCTCGGAGGGCGAGAAGCCCATGACCCGGGCGACGTCCTTGATCGCGGCCTTCGCCTTGAGCCGACCGAAGGTGATGATCTGCGCGACGTGGCCGTACTTCTCCCGGACGTACTCGATGACCTTGCCGCGACCGTCCTGACAGATGTCGATGTCGATGTCGGGGTACTCGGCGCGGTCGGGGTCGGTGAACCGCTCGAACAGCAGGCCGTAGTGCACCGGGCACGCGTTGGAGAGTCCGAGCACGTAGCCGACCATGGTGCCGACGCCCGATCCTCTGGCGTTGGACGGGATGCCCCGCTGCCGCGCCCAGTTCACAAAGTCCCAGACGATCAGGAAGTACGCGGAGATCAGCTTGTCCGCCAGCACCTTCAGTTCACGCTCGAGGCGGGCGCGGATCTCCTCGGTGACGCCGTCGGGTCCGTATCGCCAGATGAGCCCCGCCTCGCAGAGATCCCGCAACGCCCGGTCGCAGCCGTCCTTGAGCTCCTCCGCGGTGACGTCCTTTCGGTTCTCCGCGTCGAAGGGCAGGAGTTCGAACCGACCGCAGTAGCGCTTGAACCACTCGGTGAGATCGCTGCCGTCGTAGACCGGCGGCTCGCCCGGATGCACCACCTCGACGACCGGGGCGTGATTCTCACCCTCGGGAAGTTCGACGTTGCACCGCTCGGCGATCCGGACCGAGTTGACGAGCGCCTCGCGCTCCTCGGGCTCGGGGAAGATCGCCGCCATCTCCGCCGGACTCTTGACATAGACGTCCTCGGGATACCGCAGACGATCGGGTTCGTCCTTGACCTTGCCCATGCTGATGCAGCACAGGGTGTCGTGATCGTCGTGGTCCTCGGCGCGAAGGAAGTGCGCGTCGTTGTCGGCGACCATCGGCAGG
>JAUIHC010000591.1 GCA_030432455.1 Phycisphaerae bacterium
CGGCCGGATTCCTGGTGCGTCGGCCGTCATCGGAAGCGCGAGGTGAGACGCTCGAGCTCTCGCCGGACGCGATCGCCGGGATCCGCTTCTTGCAGGGTCGCGCCGCCCCGCGTTCGAGTGTGACCGAGTCTCGGCTTGCGAGCCTTGCGGCGCAAGTCCGTCGCCTCGCGATCGACACCGATCCCGACGTGTCAGCGCGCATCGCACTGCTCGAGGAAGAAATCGAGTCGATCGAGCGGCGGATCGAGAGCCTGCGTTCTGGCGACGAGGCCGCGGTCGATGAAGACCGGGCGATCGAACGCGTTCGCGATGTGTTGGCGCAGGCGGCGGACGTGCCGGACGACTTCGCTCGGGTTCGTGCCGAGTTCGAGACGCTGAATGCGTCCCTGAGGGCGAAGATCGTCGAGTCCGATGTCTCTCAAGCATCGGTCGTCGACGAAGTCTTCCGCGGCATCGACCACATTTCCGACTCCGATGCCGGCCGCAGTTTCGCCGCCTTCTCGCAACTCGTGCTTGACCCTGCGCTCGGGGCCGCGTTCGAGGGCGACATCCACCGCATCCTCGACCGCGGATTCGCTCGTGACCTCACATCGGATGAGCGCCGGGCACTGCGCTCCTTCCTCACCACCCTCAAGGGACGAAGCGCGGAGATCCACGACGTCATCACATTGTTCGCCCGGGCGCTCCGTCGCTACGTACAGTCGCAGGACTACCAGCGCGACCGGGTGCTGAGAACTCTTCTGCGGGAGGCTCAGCACGCGGGGGTGGAAGCCGCCGCGCATACGCGCCCCTGGTATCCGACATCCCTCACACTGGATCTCTCGGCTGTCGCGCTGTCCAGCGTCGGGGCAATCGACCTTCACGACCCCGCCGAATTCGCCGCCACCGAAGAGGTCGTCACGCAGACGGCATCCCTCGCGAGCCTCGAGGAGCTGCGGGCGATCGCTCGCGAGACCGAGATCGACTTCGACGAACTCACCCGCAACGTCAACGACCTGCTCGCCGAGGTGCCCTCGTGCACCGTCGCAGATGTCCTTGCTCGATACCCCGCGACGCAGGGGGTCGGCAGCGTGATCGGACTTCTCTCGATCGCTGCCGAGCAGGGCACCGTTGACGATGAGCCCGAGGTACTCGCTTGGCAGGGCGCCGACGGAGTGCCGCGTGCGGCGATTGTGGCCGCGCACCGATTCACAGGAGCGGTGGCATGACCGAGCCGACCACAGCGGATGTCGCCCCCGACGAGCGCACAGGCCTCTGGCGCGGCGACGCCGGCGAACTCCCCGATCGCACGCGGCGGGTCTTGCTGCGTCTGGTGCGCGGCCCGTATCTCTCCGGAGTCCGCGAGGCACAGCTGTGGGCGGTGCTGCTCGCCGACGAGACTGTCATCCGCTCGCGGCTCGCCGACCTGTTCCTCGAACTCGTCATCGATCGCGACAACGAGTTCGCCTTCGTCCGCAACGCTCCCTCCGACGAAGCCCCGAAGGCGGTGCGATCTGAAGCCTTGACATTCCTCGACACCGCAATGCTGCTCGTCTTGCGCCAGACATTGCTGAGCGAGGAGGGCCGCGGGCGGGTGATCGTCGGGCAGACCGAGGTGTTCGAGCAGCTCGCCGTGTTCCGCACCCCGGATCGCGATGAGAAGGACTTCGCGAGCCGCGTCAACTCGTCGTGGAACAAGATGCAGAACAAGCTCCGCGTGCTGCACGCCGTTGGTGACGACCGCGCCGAGATCTCGCC
>JAUIHC010000592.1 GCA_030432455.1 Phycisphaerae bacterium
CGAAGATCACGCGGGGACCGGCCTTCTTCGTGAGTCGGAATGTCTGCACGACGAGCCACCCGCCCGCCGCGACCGCGGCGAGGGCGACGATCCACCAGTAGAGGCGGCTGGGCGGTTCGCCGGGGACGACGGTCAGGCCCGACACGCCGCTGCCGACGAAGTAGAACCCGGCGGCGAGGAGGAGCAGGCCCATCACCTGCTTGACGACCTCGCTGGCGGGCCCGGTGCGGGGCATCTTCTTCACGAGATCGGGGAACGCACTCAGGATCAGGTACGGGATCGCCATGCCGCCGCCGATCGCGGCGAAGACCATCAGCACCGTCGTCGGCGTCTGCGTCGTCGCCCACGCGGCGGCCGCGCCCATCAGCGGGGCGGTGCAGGGCGTCGAGAGGATCGCGGTCATGATGCCGAAGACGAACGACCCGCCGAGCGTGTCGTGGCTCGTCTGCACCGCGTAGACCTTGCTCGGCAGGCGGATCGTGAAGAACCCGGCCATGCCGACCGCCATCACCACGATCACCGCCCCGACCGAGATCGTGAACGCGGGGTACTGGAACAGTTCGCTGATCGACTGGAAGCTCTTGAGCCCGGCGATCATCGCGCCGAGCACCATCCAGAAGAACACGACGCCCACCGACATCGAGGATCCGAGCGCGAGGCAGCGGGCGCGGTTGTCCGCCGCAGCGCTCAGGCCCATGATCTTGAGCGGGATCACCGGCAGCACGCAGGGCGTGAAGTTGAGCAGCATCCCGCCGAACGCCGCGACCAGCAGCAGGAGCAGGAAGCCGCCGCCTCCCGCGACGTCGATCGAGAACTCGTAGCCGAAGACGTCGAACTCGACGATCTCCGCGGCGGTCTCGCCTCCGCGGATTCGGGCGAACACCGAGGGGTCGAAGCCCGCGAAGGCCGGATCGGCCTCGTTGTCCACGCCGCCGGGCACGGTGCCGGTCGGGACCACGGTGACCGTCGCCTTCAGCGTCTCGTTGGCCGGTGCGAGGCAGGTCTGATCGTCGCAGCACTGGAAGGAGATCGAGACCTCGAGGTCGTAGGTGCCGGGGGCGGCGTCGGCGGCGACCGTGACTGGAATCAGGATCGCGGCCCGGCCCTCGTAGACCGCGTACATCGCCGGGCCGTCGCCGAGGTCGGCCTCGACGCCGTGGATCTCCGGCCAGACCGCGAATCCCAGGTGCGGCTGCACCGGGCCGTCGGTCGCGGCGGGGATCGAGATCTCGGTGCGGATGGCGCCGTCGAACTCGGCGAGGCCGTCCTGCGAGATCCCCGGCCCGGGCCAGGCGTGCCAGCCGGGGTTGATGTCGAGGATCACCGCGGCGATCAGGTCCGCGCCGGGATTGGCTTCGGTGTCCGAGAGCAGGAGAGTCGTGGAGACCTCGTCCCGCGAGTCGTTGAACATCGGGGCCTGATCCTGTCCGCCGCCCCCGAGACCGAAGTCGAACTGGGCGTGGGCGGGCGCGGCGAGGGCGGCGATCAGGGCGATCGCGAACGCCATCGGCAGGTGGAGGCGGTGACGAGCGATGGTGGGTCTGGTGAGGAGCATGGAACCGCAGATGATACGAGGCCGCCCGGGCCGTATCCGGGGCCGGGGTCGGCATCTCCCGGGGGTTCTCGGGCCCCGATCGGGCCGCTCTGGTCGAACGAATCCGCCGGTTCCCGGATTGTGCCTCCGGCGGCGGTCTCAAGCCCCTCTCGCGGGCGAGCCGATGACCCCGGGGGTGGC
>JAUIHC010000593.1 GCA_030432455.1 Phycisphaerae bacterium
AAGGTGTCCGGGTCGTGCGCGATGCGCATGCCCTTCCCGCCCCCGCCGGCCGAGGCCTTGATCATGATCGGGAAACCGATCTCCTGCGCCACCGCTACGGCCTCGTCGGGATCCGACAGGATGCCGTCCGAGCCGGGCACGGTGGGCACGCCCACCTCCATCATCGTCCGGCGGGCGGTGGCCTTGTCGCCCATCGACCGGATCTGATCCGGGTTGGGTCCGATGAAGACGAGGTCGGAGCGCGTGCAGATCTCGCTGAACTCCGCATTCTCCGCGAGGAACCCGTAACCCGGATGGATCGCCTCCGCCCCGGTCACCTCCGCAGCCGCGATGATGCGCGGGATGTTGAGGTAGCTCTCGGTGCTCGACGCCGGCCCGATGCACACATCCTCGTCGGCGAAGCGGACGTGCAGCGACTCCCGGTCGGCTTCGGAGTAGACCGCCACGGTCTTCACGCCGAGCTCGTGGCACGCCCGGATGATGCGGAGGGCGATCTCGCCCCGATTCGCGATGAGAACCTTCTTGAACACGGCTTCCTGCCTCGTTGACCGATTCGTGTCGAAGAGCGGGGCTGTCGGCGCCCGCGAAGGGAGTCCGAACCGGACGTCAGGAGGGGTCGATGCGGAAGAGCACCTGGCCGTACTCGACGGGCTCGGCGTTCTCCACGCAGATCTCGGCGACGGTGCCCGACACCTCGGCCTCGAGCTCGTTCATCAGCTTCATCGCCTCGATGATGCAGAGGGTGGCCCCTTCGCCCACCTTGGAGCCCACGTCCACGTACGCCGGGGCATCCGGGGCGGGGGCGCGGTAGAAGGTCCCCACCATCGGCGAGGTGACATCGATGAGGTTCGAGGGGGCCGGGGCCTCCTCGGCCGCAGGGGCGGGGGCGGCCGACGGCGCCGGGGCCGCGGGGGCCGGCGCGGCCGCCGGGGCCGACACGGGCATCGGCATGGCCATCGGGGCACCGGCGCTCGCCACCGTCTGCGGCGGCGTCTTGCCGATGTGCACCCGGGTGCCGCCCCGCTCGATCTCGATCGAGTCGATGCTGCTCTGGTCGATGGCCTGGATCAGGCGCTCGAGAAAGTCGAGATCGATCATCCGTTCACCCTCGTGAGATACTTGTCTTCGGTTCGGTCGACCTTGAGTACGTCGCCGATCTCCACGAACAGCGGCACCTGCACCACGGCGCCCGTCTCGAGCGTCGCGGGCTTGGTGCCGCCCTGCGCGGTATCGCCGCGAACCCCGGGGTCGGTGTCGGTTACGGCGAGCTCCACGAACTGCGGCAGATCGACCGCGATCACCGTCTCGTCGTGCACGAGCCCCTCGCACTCCATGTTCTCCTTCAGGTACCGGAGCTGGTCTTCTCCGATCACGTCCTTCGAGAGGGGAATCATCTCGAAGGTGTTGGCGTCCATGAAGAAGTAGAGCTGGCCGTCGGTGTAGCTGTAGTTCACCGGGCGGCGCTCGAGGCGCACGCTGGTGACCTTCTCACCCGCCCGGAAGGTCTTGTCGACCACCGCCCCGGTCAGGACGTTCTTCAGCTTGGTGCGGACGAAGGCACCGCCCTTTCCGGGCTTCACGTGCTGGAAGTAGGTGATCGTCCAGAGGTCCCCGTCGATATCGAGGACCATTCCGTTGCGGAAATCGGCTGTGCTCGCCATGCGGATCCCGTTGGTGGTCAGTCGTGAGGCGCACCGGAGCGCGCGGAGGTTCCGAGTCGGGCCACGAGGCC
>JAUIHC010000594.1 GCA_030432455.1 Phycisphaerae bacterium
CCGCGACATCGTCGTTGGACATGCCCGCGAACGCCCCCCGGACCGACGCCACCGCGTAGTGCATCGTCCAGCCGGCGATGACCGCGTAGTACGAGAGCAGGATGAACGCGGCCGCGACTCCCATCCAGCCGAAGCTCATCCACGGGCTTGCGGGCTTCGAGAGCGCTCGGAACGCGGGAACGGTGGACTGCTGCGTGGTCTTGCCGAGCACGACCTCGGCCAGCAGGATCGGGATGCCGACCCCGGCGATGCAGACCAGGTAGATCAGGACGAAGAGCCCGCCGCCGTTGACACCCGTGATGTAGGGGAATTTCCAGACGTTCCCGAGGCCGACCGCCGAACCCGCCGCGGCGAGGATGAAGCCGACTCTCGATCCCCAATGGGCGCGTTCGCTCATGCCGTCGGATCTCCGGGTGTGGAATCGGGCCTCCAATGGGGCCGCGACTTGGAATATATCGGAACCGAGGATCCCGGAACGGCCCTCGGCGGAGCCGCCGGGTCCGTATGATCCACCCGATGCGGGAGTTTCGGCTTCGAGAAGATCTGACCCGGCTGGTGATCGAGGGCTACGCGCTCCCGCTGGGGGTCGAACGCCTCGACGCACCGCCGCCCCGACAGGGCTGGGTGGTGGAGTTCGTCCCCGGTGAGGAGGACGCGCCCGACACCTATGCCTTCCAGGTCGCGATCAGCCACGAGCGGCTGCGGGGGCTGGTTCACGAACTCTTCGAGCTGCTCCCCGGCGAGGTCTCCCCGGTAGTCGAGATCGGCTCGGTCGACGCCTATCGCACGATCGACGTCTACATCGCCGCCGAACCGCTCTTCATCGACGACTTCCTCGCGACATGGGACGAGTTCGAGCCCATCCTGCTCGAGGAGGTCTCGATCGGCGTCGGCGCCACGAGCGAGGAGCCGTTCCTCGAGGTCTTCATCGATGCGTGGAAGTCGGTGACGATCCACTGCCAGGTGGACATGCGGGAGGATGTGGAGTCGATCCTCGAGCGGCACGATCTCACGCAGGTTGGTCGGACCTGGGACGAGGACGCGTTCGATCAGGTCCAGCTGCCCTTCCAGATGCGGGAGATCCTCGTCATCGAGGACGAGCATTCACCGGATCTGGACGAGCTCCTCCTGCAGCTCCGCGACGACTGGGGACTGCAGCTCGACGTCGATCCGCATTCCAATGTGGACGACGGCGGCCGCGAGCTCGGTCACACGCTCTGGCACGCGATCGCCATGGCCGACCCGGTGGACGAGTCGCGGCCGGGCGGGGCGTACATCGGCATCTGGGCGACGGCTCGAAGTCTCGAGGAGGCCGAGGATCTCGTCGAGGCCGCGGTCGAGGGCAGCGGCGAATGGGTGCTGGATCGCATGTACTCGATCGAGCGGGTCGCCTACGACGAGCGCCCCGACGAGCTCGCCGATCTTCCGCCGCGACGCGACCGCTCCGAGGTCCACTCGATCAGCATCGACCAGTGGGGCGAGGGCGAGGGGCCGGGGGACGGCCCCGAGGGCGGCGACGGGGATGGCGGGGGCGACGATCCGCGTGATGCGAGCGGCCGCTGGGGGACCCCGGGGGGACGGATCTCGTGAGCAGTGCGGACGGGCCCGCGAGTGGTCGGAAGGACGATGATCGCCGGGAGGCCTCGCCGCCGCCGTGGTTCGCCGGCGGGTTGTCGTTCGAGTGCACCTGCTGCGGCAACTGCTGCACCGGCGACGAGGGGGCGGTCTGG
>JAUIHC010000595.1 GCA_030432455.1 Phycisphaerae bacterium
GGCGGGCTTCGCCCCCGTCCGCTGCATGGAGCGGATTCGCCGGACCGCGTTGGGCGGCCCTTGATCGCAGATCTGTCATCGGCGGATACCCCACCGCTCATCCATGAGGATTGCCCCCGTCCGGCGAGAATGTCTCTCTCGCGCCGGCGGGGGCGATGGTTCGCCCGGTTGCCCGGGCTGGTTCGATGATTCTGGGGGTTTCGGGAGCTCTATCGGCGACTGAACCGACGGCGAAGCACGTAGGCGATGCCGAGTCCGACACCGGCCGCCAGAGCCGGGGTCGGCAGGGGAAGGAGGATCGGCTCGATGTCGTCGTCGCCGCCCCGTCGCTCGACGGTGAGCTCGCCGTAGGTCACGTCCGTGCCCGCGACGGGACGATCCCAGATCGAGACCTGCTGCGACCCGGCGGACGCCGATTCCGGACTCGATGCCACCACCGCACCATCGGCGTGTGCCGGGAGATCCCCCACACCGCCGATCGCCAGCAGCAGGGCCATCGAAGCCGTCCAACCCAAGATCTTGCCACCGCGCATACGCATGGCGTTCATCTCCTTCTCCGATCGGACGGCATCCATGCAGCCCGGCGGATCGTGTGATCTCGTCGGCAGCGTCGCGGTCTCCTCACCCGCGCCCCCGGAGTCGCTCGACGGCGGCCATTGTGACAGATTCGAGATCAAAATCGAGTGGTTACTGATCAGGTTGACCAGACCAACACATGTTCGAGGACCGGAATCCGGACCTCACAGTCGTTCAAGCGACTCTCCCACCCCTCATCCGAAGTCCGAGAATCATCGCCAAGCCCCCGAGCCCCGGCCAGAACGCCGCCGGCAAGGGGACCAGGACCAGTTCATGGGCGGTCGGTTCCGAGATGTGGAATCGAGCCACCGGCTCGTCGTCCTGCAGCCGATCGCTCACGGACGCCCCGTCCTGAATGTCTCCGACAACCGACCAGTCACCACTCCGCTCGCCGCCATCCAACGCAAGGCCTACCCATCGGTCGTCGCTCAGATCGATGGTGGTCTCACCGACCGCCTCGATCGCGAGGTCCGCGCTCACTGCCAATCCGTCGTCGAGGGCCGATGCGGACCGAAGGAACCCGCCGGCCCACAGCGCAAGACCTGCGAGGGCGAGAGCGCCGACCCGCGACCATCGGTGATCATCACGTCGAGTGCTGTCCATCATCTCTTCTCATCTCCCAAGCTCGGCGATCACGTCTCACGGGGGGCAGCGACAACCGCACCGCACTTCCGGGCCGTTCCCCTGCACCCTGCCCGCGCCGCGTACAACCGCCAAGACCGCCACCGATCCCGGTCGCCAACTCCTTCTCCGGCGATCACTCTGGATGATCTGGCGGCGGTTTCCGGACGCCCGCCGCCTCCCCCCCGGGGTCAGCCTTCGTCGTCGACTGCCGACGCCCCAGCCTCGGGGCCCCGAACGACCACCTCGCGTGGCAGCCGCCCTTCGGCCAGCCAGTCGACGAACCTGGAAAGCCGCACCTGGAGAAGGCTGCTGACCCTCGCCAGATTCCGCTCGAACGCCTCGTGCTCGGGTTCGGGTGCGTCCACGAGGTCGGTGACCGCCTTCACCGCCAGGAACGGGATGCCGAGGTCGCGGGCCAACCGGGCGATCGCAGCGGCCTCCATCTCCTTCGCCGCGACCTGCTCCCGCTCGAAGAATGCGAGTTCCTGCGGCGTCGGCGTGAACGAGTCGCCGGTTGAGAC
>JAUIHC010000596.1 GCA_030432455.1 Phycisphaerae bacterium
TGATGGCCGCGGGAACCCTCGACATTCCGCTGTCGCCGATCACCTATCGCACGATCCGGGTGAGCGTCGTCGACTCGATCACGGGGGCCCCGGTCCCTCACGCGACCGTGCAGAGTGAGATGTTCTCGCTCCTTGATCCCGACGGCACCGCGTTCGGCACCGCGTCGGCGGTCGGCACCCGGACCGATGCGCACGGGCTGGCGATCATCGATCTCCCGAGCGCCTCCCGGTGCGTGGTCACCGTCGAGGCCGACGGGCACGCGGTCAATCGCGTGATCCTCGATCCGGAGTCCGCCGAGGGCGTCGCGATGCACACGACCGTGCCGGTCGAGGCGTACCGCTACGAGCCGACCCGTGTGGTGGTGATCGATCGCGGCACCGGACTGCCGGTGGAGGGCGCGACGATCCGCGTCGGCCTGCTCAGTCCGACCACCGGCGCGCTGCGGCACGAATCGATCTGGACGACGGATGCCGAGGGCATGGCGATCGTCATGAAGCCCGCCGCCGGACTGGGAACCATGGTGGTCGAGCACGACGGCCGAGCCCAGACCGATTTCCGCATGATCGAGATCCACGCGACCGAGTTCAACGCGGTGGCGATCGGGGCGGATGACCTCGACTGATCCTCGACTGATCCTCGACCGAGGACCGGCTCACGATCGCGGGTGATGATCGCGCACGACCTCGCGGAGCCGACTGCGATCGACGTGCGTGTAGATCTGCGTGGTCCCGATGTCGGCGTGCCCGAGCATCTCCTGCACCACGCGAAGATCGGCACCGCCGATCAGCAGATGCGTCGCGAAACTGTGTCGCAGCTTGTGCGGGTGGACCTTCTCCAGACCCGCGATCGCCGCGTACTTGCGGACGAGCTGCCAGACCGCGACCCGTTCGAGCGGACGGCCGGTGAAGGAGAGCAGCAGACGCTGTCGATCGCGACCGTCGTCGAAGCGGACCAGATGCGGACGGAGTTCGGTGAGATAGCGGTTGGTCCAGTGCACCGCGGGTTCGCCGATCGGCACGATCCGCTGCTTCGAGCCCTTCCCGGTCACGGTCACGCTGGCGAGCACTTCGTGGTACTCGTCGAGGCGGAGGGCGCCGACCTCGCTGGCCCGCAGTCCCGCGGCGTACATGAGCTCCAGCATCGCGCGGTCGCGGACCCAGAGCCGCCCCTGATCGGGGGACGGGGCCTCGACGAGCTTCCGCATCTTCGCGGGCGAGAGCACGCCCGGAACCCGGCGCCAGCGGGTCGGCCGCTCGAGCAGCCGCGCGGGATCGCGGGGGATCCGGTCGTTCGCGCAGAGCCAGCGGAAGAAGACCCGGATCGTGGCAAGATGCCGCGTGATCGTGGTCGGCTCGAAGCCGCGATCGCGGCTCAGCGATCGCAGGTGATCGGCGAGATGATTCGGCTCGACGGCGGCCGGTTCGTCGAGGCCGAGACCGCGGAGGAACCCGAACAGGTCCGAAAGATCCCGCGCGTACGCCTCCCTCGTGGCGGGCGCGAGGCCCGCCTCGATGCGTGTCCAGGTCAGGAAGTCACGAGCCGGTCGGTCGAAGCCGGAGCGGGTGGCCGTCATGGGTCGGGGTCACGAGTCGGGAGGCGGGCGAGGTCGTGTCCTCGTGCCGGATGCGGTGGTGCATGAAGCACCCGGCGACGCCCGGGCCAAGACACACGTCCATCATCTGGTCGATGCGATCCAGTGCGAAGCGTGCGGCGCAC
>JAUIHC010000597.1 GCA_030432455.1 Phycisphaerae bacterium
CGATCAGTTCGTAGTTCTCGTACAGGCGTTCGGTCTGGAGGTAGCCGATCGGCTGCCCGGCGCAGACCAGAATGCCCTCCCGCACGCTCCACGCCTTCGAGGCGTCGGTCGAGCCGTCCGTGTAGTACGCCCGCCATCCGTCGAGCGACTTCCCGTCGAAGAGCCGGATGGTCTCGCCGAACACCGGCTCGAGGTCCGCGGCCCGGGACGACCTCGCCGGGCGCGACTCCAGCGACTCGGCGGGCTCGGCCGCCGTCATCCCGACCGCGGCTCCGGCGGCGACGATCGCGAGAAGGGATGCCGCCAGACGCGGCCCGACCGGACGGGTGGTGTTCTTCATGCCCGGCAGGATACGGTCCCCGCCACCGCCGCACCCCCGTCCCAATCGGCGCCAGCATCGGCGAACGCGACGGGCCGCGCCCCGAAGGTCGCGGCCCGTCGCGCTCCAGCGGCAGACTGCCGTGATCTCGCGGTCAGCAGTCGCCCCAGGCACCGATCAGAAGACCGAGGTCGGCACCATTGACCTGACCGTCGTCGTTGATGTCGGCATCGGGATCCGAGGTGCCGAAGGCGCCGATCATGAGGCCGAGGTCGGCACCGTTCACCTGACCGTCGCCGTTGAGGTCCTCGGGGCAGTCGTTGCCGCCGATCGGCTCGCAGACGATGTCCAGGACGCCGTCACCCTCGCTGCCGTCGGGCGACCCGATGCGGATGAGAACCGTCTGCCCCTCGAGCACGAGGGTCTGGACCGACGCGTCGTCACCGCAGCCCGAGTCGGCACAGGCGAGGGCCGAGGTCGGGCCGGTCGGGCAGACGGCGTTGTAGACCGAAAGGCGGCTGTTGAACGCGCTGCCGCAGGTCGAGAAGGTCGCGAAGCCGGTGCAGCCCGCGGTCCACTCGAACCAGACGTCGGCCTCGACCTGCGGACCGCTGACCGTGGAGCACGCCAGCGGATCATCGAAGCCCGCGCCGGTCGCATCGACGGTGGTGAAGGTGGTGGTCCCGTCGCCGACGACGATCGCGTCGGCACAGTCGTCGTTGGCGGGGGGGTTGGTGATCTCGTCGAACTGGACGTCCAGCGTGAAGGCGCCCGAACCGCCGGTGGGGCTGCCGACCTGGATGATGTAGTTGGCACCGCCGAGGACGAGCATCGTCGCGACGCCGTCGTCGCCGCAGTCGTTGTCGCTGCAGCCGGCGACCGTACCGCCGCCCGCGGGGCACGCGGCTCCATTCCAGACCACGATCCGGGAGTCGAACGGCGCCCCGCAGGTGCCGACCGTGAGGAAGCCGTTCTCCGGCGCGGTCCAGGTGTACCAGACATCGTTCTCGACCTGTCCGCCGTTGCTCGTGCTGCAACCGAGCGGAGCCTCGACGCCCGAGGTGGTGGCGCCGCTGGTGGTGCCTTCGTTGGGGCCGATCGCCAGGGGAAGCGCGTTCGCGCAATCGTCGTTCTCGGGGGCCGCGCCGCAGTCGGCGCAGGGGAGCTCGACGCGGTAGTGGTCGAGGATGCACCGCATCCGGAGGTGCTGCTCGAACGTGAAGTTGTTCATGCAGCTGTCCACCGAGTAGTCCATGTAGTTCCGCTGGTTGTTGTGCGGCGATCCGCAGGAGCTGCTGTTGCCACAGACGCTCGTCGGCGACCCCTGCGGGTTGGTGTCGCAGATCCGGTCGCCGTTCTGGTAGCAGTTGGCCGCATTGGCACACCCGCTCTGGAA
>JAUIHC010000097.1 GCA_030432455.1 Phycisphaerae bacterium
CCCCCGATCGCGACCGCGGTCCACCACCCATGGAAGTCTTCATCCAGAATTTCCTCGGCGCGTATGGCTGGCTCGCCATGATCGCGCTGCTCCTCGCCTCCGGCGTCGGCATTCCGATCGGCGAGGAGCTGGTCAACGTGCCCGCCGGCATCTTCGTCGGCCGCGGCGAGATGGCCCCGGTGCCGACCTTCGTGGCCGCCTATGTCGGGGTCCTCGGCGGGGACTTCCTCTGGTTCTGGATCTGCAGCCGATTCGGCACCCGGCTCCTGCACTACCGATGGTTCCGCCGCTTCGTGCACCCCCGGCGGCTCCTGCAGGCCAAGCACCAGTTCGACCGCCGCGGGGCCGGCGTCCTCATGGTCGCCCGATTCATCCCGGGCACCCGATCGCCCGCCCTCACCATCGCCGCCCTGATGCACATGCCGTGGCGGAAGTTCATCGCCGTCGAACTCGTATGCTGCGCCATGACGACGCCGCTGCAGGTCGGACTCGGCATCCTCATCGGCCGAGGCCTCGCGGGCCAGAGTCTGCCGACCGTCGTCTTCACCGCCCTCGGCATCGTCGCGGGCATCGTCGCCCTGACCGCGCTGGTCAACTGGTGGATCGCGACCCGCAGACGCGGGACCGGTCCGGCGCCGCGAGCCCGCATCGCGTGGCTTCGCCGGAGCCGCATCCAGTCGGCCTCGCCCTGACCCCCCGGAGTTCCGACCCATGCGTGCGATCGTCACCGGCCAGATCGGCGTGGACAAGAAGCCCTACCTCGACGCCGCCGCGGAACTGTCGGGCGAGCGGGGCGAGTCGATCGACGTGTTCCACGTCGGGAACATGATGTACGAGGAGGCCCGGGACGTCCGTCCGGGCCGGATCCTCGACCTCCCGATCAGCCGCCTGAACTCGCTGCGCCGGGCCGCGTTCAAGGACATCATCGCCGCCACCCGTCCGATCGAGGAGCATCGGAACGTGATGGTGAACACCCACGCGACCTTCCGCTGGCACCACGGGCTCTTCAGTGCGTTCGACTTCGATCAGATCCGCGCCCTCGCCCCGGATCTCTTCATCTGCCTCGTGGACAACGTCGAGGTCGTGCACCAGCGGCTCCACAAGGAGCACATCGTCGACGCGACGCTCAAGGACTGCATGGTCTGGCGCGAGGAGGAGATCCTCGCGACCGAGCTCATGGCCGAGGCGATGGGCTGCCGCAACAACTTCTACATCCTCAGCCGCGGACGCCACCAGCCGACGCTGGAGACCTGCGTCCGACTGGTCACCCGGCCGGACATGCGGAAGGTCTACCCGTCGTTCCCGATGAGTCACGTCGTGGACATGCCCGACGTGCTCGCCGAGATCGACGGCTTCCGCGCCCAGATCGCCGAGCACTTCATCGCCTTCGATCCGGGCGATGTGGACGAGAAGCTGCTGCTCGAGAACGCCCTCGCCGCCGCCCGGAACGGCCAGGACTTCGTGGAGGTGCCGCAGCACATGTTCGGCACCGCCCACGACGGCGACGAGCCCGTGCGGATCCCCACCCGCGAGGTCCTCGACATCGCCGGCGACATCGACGGTCAGATCTACATGCGGGACTTCAAGCTCGTCGATCAGTCCGACATGATCGTGTCGTACATCCCCGAGCTGCCCGGCGGCATCCCCGGCCTCTCCAGCGGCGTCGAACGCGAACTGCATCACGCCTTCGAGCACACCAAGGAGGTGTACGTGGTCTGGAAGCCGAAGAAGAGCCCGAGCCCGTTCATCACCGAGACCGCGACGAAGATCTTCGACAGCGTCGACGACGCCATGACCTACTTCGGCGAGAAGGGCATGCTCGCGGCCCGAAACCTGTTCGGGCACTGAGCCGGCGTGCCACGTCACCGCCTCCTGGTCGCGTACGACGGCACCGACTTCCACGGCTGGCAGCGGCAGATCCGCCCGGACGGAACGGAACTTCGGACCGTGCAGCACGCGCTGGAGACGGCGGTCTTCGAGACGGTCCGCGAACGGGTGCCGGTCACCGGCGCGAGCCGCACCGACTCGGGGGTGCACGCGGTCGGACAGGTCGCGGCGTTCACCTCCGAACGCGAGATCCCGATCGAACGACTCGCCACCGCGCTCACCGTGCGACTTCCCGACGACGTCCAGGTGCGACGCGCGGAGATCGTGGCCGACGACTTCGATCCGATCTCGATGGCGACCAGCAAGTGCTATCGCTACGACATCGCGTGGGGACGCCCCCCGCAGGTCTGGCCCCCGCTCTTCGACCGCCGAACCCGCTTCCATGTGCCGATGCCGCTCGACGCCGCGGCCATGGCCGCAGCCGCCCCCCGACTGGTCGGCACCCATGACGTGCGTGGTCTTGCGCAGAAGCACCACGGTCGGATCGACACCGAGCGGACCATCTTCGACTGTCGCGTCTGGGAGCCGGCGCCGCACCGGATCCGCATGGAGATCGTGGGCAGCGGGTTCCTCTACAACATGGTGCGGATCATCGCGGGCACGCTGGTCGAGATCGGCAAGGGACGCATGCCCGCGGAACGGATCGACGAGATCATCGCCACCGGCGAGCGGCGACTCGCCGGGCAGACGCTTCCCCCGATGGGGCTCTCGCTTCGCTGGATCCATCACGGCCCCGACATCCTTCCCCCCGGGTGGCCCGATCACCGCCCCGACCACGACCTCGGCGGGGACGAACCGTGAGGATCATGCACATCTCGACGCGGCTGATCCTCGGCGGAAGTCAGGAGAACACCGTGCTGTCGTGCATGGGTCAGGCCGACGACGGTCACGCCGTGTCGCTGGTCTTCGGACCGATCGCCGGCCCCGAGGGCACGATGCTGCCGGTCGTGGAGGCGCACGGCGGCATCGAGACGATCGAGACCCCGGATCTCGTGCGGGAGGTGGCGCCCCGCCGCGACTGGCGATGCCGACGGGCGCTCGAGCGGATCATCCGCGACTGGCGGCCCGACGTCGTGCACACGCACTCCTCGAAGGCCGGGATCCTCGGTCGCGCCGCCGCGTGGCACGCGACCGTCCCCGCCGTGGTGCACACCATCCACGGGCTCCCGTTCCATCCATATCAGGCAGGCTGGAAGAACAGCGCGTACATCCGGGCCGAACGCTGGGCGGCCCGTCGCTGCCATGCGATCGCCACCGTCGCCGACGCGATGCGCGATCAGGCCCTGGCGGTCGGCATCGGACGGCCCGAGCAGTACCGCACGGTTCGAAGCGGCATGGTGGTCGAGCCGTATCTGGACGACTCCGAGTCGCGCGACGAGGCCCGGCAGCGGCTCGGTCTGCCTCGCGACGCCTTCATCGTCGGCACGGTGGCGAGACTCGCGGAGTTGAAGGGGCACGACGATCTGCTCGATGCGCTCGCCACCGCGATGCGCGACGACCCCGGCATTCATCTGCTCTGGGTCGGCGACGGGTGGTGGTCGGAACGCCTGCTCGCCCGCGTGCGCGAGCTCGGACTCGCAGACCGCGTGCACACACCGGGGCTCGTCGCGCCCGAGACCATTCCGGAGTGGATCCGGGCGATGGACGTCGTCGCGCATCCGTCGTATCGGGAGGGACTGCCGCGAGCGGTGGTCCAGGGGCTGCTCTCGGCCCGCCCGGTCGTGACCTACGCCCTCGACGGCGGGCCCGAGGTGTGCCTCGACGGGGAGACCGGTCTTCTCGTGGAACCCGGCGACCGAGACGGACTGCGGGACGCGATCCTCCGACTGCGACGGGACCCCCAGCACGGACGCGACCTCGGTCTCGCCGGACGCGTGCGATGCCGGACCGCGTTCGATCACCGGACCATGGTGCGAGACCTCGACGACCTGTATCGCCGGGTGCTCGACGGACGGGAGATCGGGCCGTGACGGCACGAACCAGATCGGGGTGGAGGTGGGCGCTTCCGGCGGCACTGCTGATCGTGGCCCCCGCCCCCGCGCAGATCCTCGACCTCGACGGCGTCCCGGATCCTCCCGAGACACCGATCTCCGTGCTCGACGAGATCGCGACTCGGATGACGACCGATCTTCCCGCGATCGTGCTCGA
Source organism: Phycisphaerae bacterium (assembly GCA_030432455.1). Lineage (GTDB taxonomy): Bacteria > Planctomycetota > Phycisphaerae > Phycisphaerales > SM1A02. Next base: position 4,036 of record JAUIHC010000097.1, read on the forward strand.
CACCGACGCGGGCATCGTGCAGGCCGCAGGTACGACCCTGCGACGGGTCGTGGCCGAACTCGCCTCCCGTGGTCGCGGTGACGATCCCGGCGATGCCGCCGCCGCCCTTGCCGCCCTGCGGCTCGCTCCGGCGATCGACGGACTCGTCGCCCGACTCGACCGGCTCGCGATGCCCGGCGCCTTCACGGGCAGTCCACCCCGACGACTGGAGGAGGAGTCCAGGCGGCGGGCGATCGCTCGCCTGAAGACCTTCGCCCGCTCGGGTCTGGAGGAGTTGCGCCGGCGAACCACCGACGAGCTCGTCGATTCCGACGATGCGATCTCGCTGGTGCTCGCCCCGGTCGTGGATGCCATCGAGATCCTCGAACGACGACCGCTGGTCGATCGCTGGCCGGATGCGCACGAGGTCCGCACCGCGGGGATGGCCCCGGCTCCGGTCGCCTTCCCCCCGCTGCCGGATCGGCCGGGACTCCCGGTGGCGGATCGAGGTCTTCGGGAGGACGCCACGACCGAAGGTCGGCGGATCCACCGCCGATTCCGCGAGGCGGCGGCCCGAGCGGTCGCCCTCGACCCCGACGGCCCCGCCACCCCCGTCGTGCTCGATCTCCTCGACGATGTTCCGAACCACCGCGACCCGCAGGCCCGGCGGCGTGCGGTGGCGGTCCTCGACCTCGCCTCCCGCATCGCGGTCGATCTCGACCGGATCGCCGCGACCCCGGCCCGACGCGACGCCGACCCCGACCAGCTCGCCGGGCTGCTCGCGGCCGCCGTCGCCGCCGACGACGATCGGGGCCTGCGTCTTCTCGAACGCCAGAAGATGGTCACCGCGCTGATCGCCGCGGGCGGAACCATCGATCTCGAGGTCCTCGACCGCGATCTGCGGTCCGCCGGGCGGGCCGTTCAGCGTCGCCACCGGCGTCTGGTCCGATCCACGGTCGAGACCCTGGCGCGGATCGGGAGCGACCCGTCGGCCCTCGGCGATCCGGCCGCGGTCGCGGCGCTGCAGGGGTTGGAGGGATCGATCGCGGACCTCGAACGACTGCGTCTGGCCGACGGGCTCTCCGCCCGGATGACCGCGATCCGTCCGGGCGCCGTCCGCGAGTTCGAGCGTCGGATCCGCGGATGGTGCCTGATGCTCGGCAAGGACGCGACCCGGACCGAGGGCGCGTCCGCGATCGACGGGATCACCCGGGACCTCGATCTCGTGATGCCCTTCCCCGCCGAGGCGTGGCTGGTCACCGGCGGCCCCGCAGTCGTGGAGCGGACCGGAGGTCGCGGCCGGGACTTTCTCGACCGAGCCACCGAGACCCGCCGCCGCTGGGCCGACGAGGTCTCCAACGGCGAGCTCGATGGCCCCGCCCGGGCGGAACTCCTTCGGTTCGCCCGACTCGGCACGCTGCTCGAGGCGGTCGAGGCGGTCCTCGGCGCCGACGACGAGGAGGTCGCCCGAGGTCTTGACGCGTGCGATCGGTGGGGAGGCTGGTTCGTGATGCCGGAACGGATGGGCTGGACCGCCCGCACCCTCGCCCCATCGCTGCGGGTCGCGGTCGCCGCCGCTGCCGACGGCGTCACGGATCGACTCGACCGCGATCTCGTGCGGCTGGAGGCCGCCGCCCCGCCCGCCATGGTCGTGCACTGGATCGCCCGGCATGTGGGGCCGTTGCTCGACCCGCTGGCCGCGGGATCGATCGGGGGGCTCGCCGCGGCGGCGTTGCCGCCCGGCGACGATCCCTGGGCCGGGGACCACCGCGAGCGACTCGCCCGCATCTGCCGCGGATTCGCCGAGATCGACGCGGCCCGGACCCGAGGCGACGAGGACCTGGCCCGACGACTGACCGACTGGACGGTGCAGGCGTGCGATGATCTGCTCGACCGGGTGCGGCTCGAGACGGCGACCACGCCGACCTCGACGCGGACCGACTCGTGAGCGACGACGAGATCTGGAGACGACCATGAACGTGCTGGTGGTGGGACCACATCCCGACGATCAGGAACTCGCGATGGGCGGCACCATCCTGCGGATGGTCGCCGAGGGACATCGCGTCCTGCTGCTCGACCTCACCGACGGCGAGCCGACGCCGCACGGATCACCGGAGATCCGCGCCCGGGAGTCGGCCCACGCCGCGGAGATCCTCGGCGTCGAGCGGATCATGCTCGGCCGCGAACACGGCTTCGTGAACCGCGAGGTCGAACACTCGATCCCCTGCCGCCACGCGGTCGCCGGCATCATGCGGATCCACGAGATCGACTGGATCTTCTGCCCGCATCCCGTGGATGCGCATCCCGACCACCGCGCCGCGACCCGCATCGTCGAGGACGCCCGCTTCGACGCGAAGCTCACCAAGACCGACCTTCCCGGGGAGCCGCGCCACCCGAGCCGACTGGTGCACTTCTTCGCGACGCACCTCAAGACCATTCCGCAGCCGTCGTTCCTGGTGGACACCACCGGCTTCCACCAGCGGAAGATGGAGGCGGTGCTGGCGTACGAGAGTCAGTTCCGAACGCACGAGAAGAACCGGGCGGTGGTCGAGTGGCTGGACGCCCAGGCGAGGTTTCTCGGAAGCCGGATCGGCGTCGAGACCGCCGAGCCGTTCAGCGTGCTGGAACCGCTGGGCGTCCGCGGCTTCGCGGGGTTGATCTGAGGGGCGGGAGGGAACACCGTTGACTCGTCGCGAGGGATGACCCGCGGGGGAGCGGAATCGTGCTGTGAACGAGCCGGCCGCCCTCGCCTGCAGCGCTCAGGCCACGCCCACCGCCGCGAGCAGGGTGTCCACCACATGCTGCTTCTGCGCGTCGCTCAGTTCGGGGTAGATCGGGATCGCGATCACTTCACCGGAGGCTCGTTCCGCGTGCGGGAACGCGCCGGTCGGAATCCCGAGATCCCGGTAGCAGTCCTGCTGGTGCAGGCACCGCGGGTAGTAGATCTCGGTACCGATGTTCGCGTCGGTGAGCGTCTGTCGGATCGCGTCGCGTCGAGCCGACGGCACCCGCACGACATACTGGTTGTAGATGTGACGCGCCCCCGCCGGGGCGGGATGCGGCGTGCGAAGCGGAAGCCCGCCCTCGTCGAGCGAGACGGCACTCGTCGCGGCCCCGGCGGCGGCGAACGCCTCGTCGTAGTGCCGGGCGTTGGCCTGACGCGCGGCGCTCCACGCATCAAGATGCTCGATCTTCACCAGCAGCACCGCGGCCTGCAGCGCGTCGAGGCGCGAGTTCAGGCCGATGTCGTGGTGGAAGTACTTGGGCTTCATGCCGTGATTGCGGAAGCGACGCATGCGCTCCGCGATCTCGGCGTCGGTGGTCGCACAGAGTCCGCCGTCACCGAAACCACCGAGATTCTTGCTCGGGAAGAAGCTGTAGGTGCCGAGATCGCCCACCGAGCCGACCCGCCGCCCGTGCACATCCTCGGTGCCGATCGCCTGGGCGGCATCCTCGATGACGCGAAGATCGTGCTCCTGCGCGATCTCCATGATCGCATCGAGATCGCACGCCTGACCGAAGAGGTGCACCGGGATGACGGCCTTCACCGCGCCCGACGGTCGCGAGGCGATCGCCTCCCGGACCGACGCCGGATCGATCTGGTAGGTCGCGGGATCGATGTCCGCGAAGATCGGCGTGGCCCCGACCCGCGACACGCTGCCCGCGGTCGAGAAGAAGGTGAAGGTCGGCACGATTACCTCGTCGCCGGGGCCGATGCCGAGGGCGTCGAGGGCGAGGATGATCGCATCGGATCCGTTGGAGCACCCGACCGCATGCGGCATGCGGAGGTACTCGGCACAGCGGGTCTCGAGCGCCTCGACCTTGGGGCCGCCGATGAAGACCTGACTCTCCAGCACCTCGTGGACCGCGGGCTCGATCTCCGAGCGGATGGTCGCGTACTGGGCCTTGAGATCGAGCAGCGGGACGTTCACGTCGGTGGCGGTCGTCATTGGCGGGATTCTACTGGGCGTGCGGCGTCACCCGAGGGCCCGGCCGGGTCCGGTCAATGCCCCGTCGAGCCGAAGCCCCCGTCTCCCCGAGTGGTGTCCTCGAGCGATTCGACCTCTTCGATCCGGACGCGGGCGACCGGGGCGATCACCATCTGGGCGATCCGCATGCCGGGTTCGACGGTGAAGGACCCGCGACCGAGGTTGATGAGCGGGACCATGACCTCGCCGCGATAGTCGGCGTCGATGGTGCCGGGGGCGTTGGGCATCGAGATCCCCTGGCGGGTGGCGAGCCCCGATCGCGGTCGGACCTGCGCTTCCCAACCGGCCGGAATCGCCATCGCGAATCCGCAGGGGAAGAGATGGATGTCGCCGGGGTCGAGCCGGTGCGGGGCCTCGATCGTGGTGTGCAGGTCGAGACCGGCGGCGTGCTCGGTCTGGTACGACGGCACGATCGCCGCCGGATGCAGGCGGCGGAATCGAAGCACCGGCGTGACGAATGGCGTCTGATCGGTCATCGGTCGAGGAGGCCGGATGTTCACAGTTCCGCGATCGCGGCGAGCACCGCGTCGGCGTGACCGGGGACCTTCACCTTGTCCCATCGACGGGCGACCTTGCCGTCGGGGCCGATGAGATAGGTCGTCCGGACCACCCCCATGTACTTCCGGCCGTACATCGACTTCTCCTGCCAGACGCCGTACTTGAGGCAGACCTTCGGATTGTCGTCGCCATCACGCGCCGAGTCGGCGAGCAGCGTGAAGTTCAGGCCGTGCTTGTCGACGAACCTGCGATGGCTCTCGACCGAGTCCGGGCTGATCCCGAACACCGCCGCCTTCGCCTTCCTGAAGTCGGGCAGTTGATCGCGGAACTGACACGCCTCGGCGGTGCAGCCGGAGGTGTCGTCCTTGGGATAGAAGAAGAGCACCACGGGCGCGCCCGCGAGATCCTTGAGCGCGTGCTTCACGCCGTCCTGATCGGGGAGCGTGAACGCGGGCGCCTTCTTACCGGGGTCGATGAGCATGGGGGAGAGTTGAAAAATGGAGAGTGGAAAGTGGAGAGTGGAGATTCGAGACTCGAGATCGATCCGATGCTACGGGATTGGTGGATGCCGGGTGGCCTCGGTGGGGTCGCGGACCAGGACTCCCGCCCCTCGGCCTCCTGGAACGACAGCG